>CAMLNJ010000180.1 GCA_946481225.1 uncultured Verrucomicrobiota bacterium
CGTTCCGCCAGGGCTCGACGAGGGGCCGGGCCCTGTTCGCTCCGGAATCCGCGATTATCGAGTATCGCGGAATCCGGGTTCACTTTACCGGCCTCCGACACGGAGGTCGCGTTTACCTGTCTCCTCATTCCGGCGTCAGGGCACGGAGAGGCGCAAACGGAAGAATCGGCGCGTCGCGGTCGAATCGGGCGCGGGGGCGGTGAGCGAGATCGTCGTCGCCGAAGCGCGCGGCACGCCGTCGGCGCCGGCGGGCGTCCAAGCGGACCAGTTCGCGAGATCGGTCGAGGTCTCGAGCGTCCAGGCGCGGTCCGGCGGAAGCACGAAAGACACGGTGAGCGTCGCGCCGCCACCGGCGCCCGTGTTCGTTATCGAGGTGCGGAGCGCGCTGGAAGGGTCGAGCGGGTCGGTGAAGGAGATGAACTCGGCGAGGTTGTCCTGACCGTCTCCGTCGGCGTCGGCGGTCTCGGCCCCTTCGGGAGAACTGGAGCTGCCAAAGGTCGCGAGTCGCCAAGCCGGATAGTCGGCGCGGGCGCCGAGCGCGACGATCCATTCGGTGAGGAGCGCGATGGCGGACTGGTCGAGTTCGTTGCTGGCGAGCGGCGGCATGCGGGTGAATCCGTTTTGCACCGCGACGCGGTTGTAGACGATGGAGTGCGCAAGATCGCCGGGCACGATGTAGCGGTTGGCGGGATTGCCGCCGTTGTTCTCGGCGACGCCATTGATCAGGCTGGTCTGCGCCAAGGTGAGCTCGGGGCGGCCGTCCCAGGATGAACCGGCGACCGTGCCGTCGGCGCGGTGGCAATAGGAGCAGTTGACCGCGACGTAGGAGCGGGTGCGCGCTTCGACGGAGTAGAGCGTCTCGTCGGGGCGCAGGTGGCGCGGGAGAGCGGCGGGATCGCCGGGCGAGGCGGAGAAATAGCCGGCGTTCTCGAGGGTCGAAAGCTGGTTGCCCATGTAGCCGTGGATCGAGCCGTCGCGGTTGAGCTGGCGGGTGTTGAACGAGAGCGCGCCGCCGGACTGCGGGGTGTGGCAGGTGAGGCAGCTGGAGCGGCTGGGGATGCCCCAGCGCTGGGTGCGGAGGACGCCACCGTCGTTGATGGAGAGGTCAAACTCGACGCCCTCGTCCGGCACGAGCGTCGCCTCGGTCTGCTCGTCGTTCCAGCGGTAGCTGACGCCGTAGAAGCCGGCGTCGCCTTTCACGAGGACGCGCGTCTCGAGGCGGCGGCGCGTGGCGGCGTCGCCGCGGGTCATCTCCATGTCGAAGTGCTTCACGAGCACGAGGCCGGTCGGGTAGGTCCAGTTGGCATCGCGTTGCGGGGTGAACTTGCTCGCGTCAGGCAGGGCGAACCAGCGGCGCTTGATCGCGTAATCGCTCCAGAAGGCCAGGTTGACCTGATAAGGCAGCAAGCCGGGGCTGGGCGAGAGATCGGCGAGATCGGCGAAAAGGCCGGTCTCGCTCAGGGTGCCGGGGAAGGAGCTGGTCGAGGTGCCGGTGACGAGGCGGATGATGCGGCTGTTGAGGTAGTCGGCGAAGAGAAGGTCCTGGTTGGAGGGATCGACGCCCATGCTGACAAGGCCGCCGTAGACGCCGGGCACGCCGGTGAGTCGCGAGACGGACTTGGTCGCGGGATCGAGTTTCCAGATGTGGCCGGAGACGGAATCGCAGAAGACGTATTGGCCGTAGAGCGCGGGGAAGCGGGTGCCGCGGTAGACGATGCCGCCGACGACGGAGTTGCCGGCGAACTGCGGGTCGGCTCCGGCGACGGAGGTGTGCGGGTAGGCCCAGACCGGATCGGTGGAGGCGAAGTTGGCGGGCTTGGTCGGGTTGGTGGCAAAGGTGGTGTCGGTGAAGCCTTCGCGCCAGACCCAGCCGTAGTTGCCGCCCTTCACGATGCGGTTGACCTCCTCGTAGAGGTTCTGGCCGACGTCGCCGGCCCAGAGGTCGCCGTTGAGGGCGTCGAAGGACATGCGCCAGGGGTGGCGCAGACCGACGGCCCAGTATTCCATGCGCAGCTTGGCCATGTCGGTGACGGCGAGGCCGGTGAAGGCGCCGTTCCACGAGCCACCCTGGGCGACGGGGACAAAGGGGTTGTCGACCGGGACGGAGAAGCGCGCGACGCCGCCGTCGGTGGGAATGGCGGCGTGGGCGGTGGGCTCGAGGTTGCCCGCGCGCTTGTCGACATCGAGGCGGAAGATGCCGGCGAAGAAGTCCTTGTCGAGGCGCTGGCTGTTGGCGCGGAAGTCGTTCGCATTCTCCTCGTCGCCGGCGGCGTAGTAAAGGTAGCCGTCGGGGCCGAAGTGCAGATCGCCGCCGTTGTGGTTGGCGCCCTCGTCGAGCTGCTGGAGGAGAATCAGCTCGGAGGCGGGGTCGCCCGCGTCGGGGTTGCCGGAGCTGACGCGGAAGCGGGAGACGCGCTCGTAGTCGACGCCGTTGATGCGGACCGAGTAGGCGACATAGAAGTATCCGTTGGTCGAATACTGGGGATGGAAGGCGAGGCCGAGCAGGCCGAACTCGTAGTTTGCGCCGTTGACGATGGACTCGGAGGGCGTGCGGCCGGCGACGACCTGGGCGAGGTCGAGGAACAGCGTCTTCGCGGGGGCGGCGGCGGTGATGTCGGGGACGAGCTGGATCTTCGCCATGCGTTCGCAGACGTAGAGGCGGCGCGTGCTGCCGGGCTGGGTGGCGATGCCGAGGGGCTCGCTGAAGCTCACGCCCGGAATGGCGTCCGCGACTTGGTAGAAGGTCGGGGGCGGCGCGGAGGGCATGGCGATGGCGGGGTTGTCGAGGCGCAGGCCGGTGGCGAAGGAGATGGTGACCTGGCCGGTGGCCGAAACGCCGCTGACGTTGGAGACTCGATAGGTGAAGGTGACGGGCGCGGAGGCGGAGCCGCCGTGCGTGTAGAGGATCTTGCCGTCGCGAAGGACGGCGGTGCCGGTCGAGGGCGCGGCGAGGATCTCAAGGGTGTCGGGGATCGGAGCGCCGGTGTCGTTGGCGAGCACGTCGAGCAGGACCTTTTGCCCGGCGTGGATGGTGGCGGCGTCGGCGTTGGCCACGGGGGCGGCAAAGGCGGCGGCGGAGCCCGCCTGATAGCTGCTGATCACCTCGGTGAGGGAGATGGCGCGGTCGTAGAGGCGGAACTCGTTGAGGGCGATGTTCGCGTTGGTGTCGGCGGCCCAGTTGGAGCGGCCGATCCAGTTGTTTACGTCGGACAGGTCGGTGAGGCGGTAGGCGAGATCGACGGAGCCTTGCTGCTCACCGTTGCGATACCAACGGACGCGGCAACCGGAGGCGCCGTAGACGCCGGCCTGATCCTCGACGGTGAGGACGTAGTGGTATTCCGTGCCGGCGACCGTGACAGAGGAGAGGTCGGTGTTGAGGCCGGTCTCGGTGCCGCCGTCGACTTTGGCGGCGAGGCGGTGGCTGCCCAAGGTGTTGTTGACGTTGAGCGAGAGGAAGAGGTTGTCGTTGGCGACGAAGCCGCCCGGAGCGGCGCCACCGTCGACGATCTCGCCGGCGGCGGCGTCGGTGCCGCTGGTGATGGAGCAATTGCCGAAGTCGAAGAGACGTTGCCAGTTCTTCGAGGAGAGCGGGGTGACCCACGCCTCGAAGGTGAGGCTGGGGTGGCCGGAGACGAGGCCGTTGCGCAGATCGAGATAGGCGGAGATGGCGGCGGCGGTCTGGTTGCCGTTGGTGGTGCCGGGGAGGACGATGGCGGTGCCGTTGAGCGTGGCGCCGTTGCCGCGGACCGTGATCGTCTCTCGGCCGGACGTGTCGAGGAAGGTCGTGCCCGAGGCGGCGGCGCCCGCGGCGTCGTTGAACGACCAGCGATTGACGGGAAGCGGCGCGGGCGGAAGCGGCTCGGGCGGCCCCGCTGTCGGATCGGCGCCGGCTTGGTAGCTGGCGAGCACCTCGGCGGGTGTGATGGCGCGGTTGTAGATGCGCAGCTCGTTCAGGTCCAAGTTGGAGTTGGAGTCGCCGGTATACAGGGAGCGGCCGATCCAGTTGTTCACGTCCTCCATCTCCCCGGCGAGAAAGGGGAAATCCATCGAGTTTTGCAGGGCGCCGTTGCGATACCAGCGGGCGCGGCATCCGGTGGCCCCATAGGTGCCGACGCCGTCCTCGATGATGAACACGTAGTGATACTCCGTGCCCGCGGTGGTGGCGGCGGTGGTGCTGGAGTAGACGGGCGCGTTGCCGTCGTATTGGCCTTCGAGCTGCTGGCTGTTGAGGTTGGTGCCGGTGTTTAGGGTGAGGCCCAGGTTGTCATAGCCGGCGGTGGCGCCGGGGGCGGAGGCGATATCAAGGATCTCGCCAGGGGCGGCGCCCTCGCCGTGGGTGGTGGCGCAGCGGCCGAATTCGAAGAGACGCTGCCAGTTCTTGGAAGAGCGCGGGGCGGCCCAAGCCTCGAAGGTGATGGCGGAGCGGGCGGAGATGATGCCGTTGGGCAGGTCGAGGTAGGCGGAGATGGCGCCGGCGGTCTGGTTGCCGTCGGTCGTGCCCGGCAGGCGGAGGGCGGTGCCGGTGAGCGAGGCGCCGTTGCCCCGAAGGGTGGCGACCATGCCGCCGACGCTGTCGACGAAGGCCAGGCCGGAATCCACCGTCGAATCGGCTTGGGCGTTAAAAACCCAGAGGTGGTCGGGCGCGGGCGGCGCGACCGGGTCGGGCGGCGTGACCAAAACGTCAGGGCCGCCGTCGCGGTTGGCGGCGACCTCGGTCGAGGTGAGCGCATGGTCGTAGAGCCGGAGCTCGTCGATGTTCATGCGCGACAACTGGTCGGCGGAGAACTGCGAGCGGCCGATCCAGTTGTTGACGTCGTTGATCGCGGAAAGCGCGTAGGGCAGGTCGAGGGTGGCGACGAGGGTGCCGTCGCGATACCAGCTCTCTCGACCGCCGCCGGAGGCGCCGTAGGTGCCGACGCCCTTCGCGTAGGTGACGACGTAGTGGTAGCGCTGGTCGAGGGTGGTAGCCAGGGCGCTATCGACGTAAAGATTGAGGGCGCCGGCCTGGTCGTAGTTGAGGCGGCCATACAAGCGCTGGGCGTTGATGCTGTTGCCGACGTTGAACGTAAGGCCGAATTCGTCGGAGGCGGTGACGCTGTTCGGCGCGGTGGCGCCGAGGCCGGTCCACTCGCCGGCGGCGCCGAGTCCGTCGCCGGCGCTGGAGGCGCCGAAATCGAAAATCCGCTGAAAATTAAGCGACGCGACGGGCGTCGCCCAGAGTTCGATGCTGACGTTCTCCCGGCTGGAGAGGACGCCGTTGGGCAGATCGAGATACGCGGAAATCACGGCGGGCGTGACGTTCCCCGTCGTCGTGCCCGGCAGGACGAGCGCGGAACCATTATAGGTGGCGCCGACGCCGCGCACGACCGCGTTCATGCCGCCGACGGAATCGAGCAGGACAGTGCCGGAGGAGACCGCCCCCGAGGCCGAGTTAAACGACCAGCGCTGGGTCAGGGCGGCATGAACGGACGGGGAGAGGACGGCGGCGCACAAAAGGGCCGCCCGGACAGAGGAAAAGCACCGGGGCATAATGGGGAATAACAAAAGCGAATAGCGGGCATAAGCGGGCTCGTCGACGGTAGCAAACCGCATCCGCCGCGGGATGGGCGGAAAATCCAATACCGTAAGATTTCCCCACCCTTGGCCACATCGCCCAATCCGGAGGCGTGCTTGATAAATGGACCAAAGGATCGCCAAGCCTCCACGAGTGAAACGAGAAACGACGCCGGGACGGTGCCGTCCTTGGCGGCACTGGCCCTCCGCCGCGACCGCCGCCGCCGAGCATCTTTTCTCGCCCACGCCGGCCCGGTCTATTTACCAACCACGCGTAACTCCGCAGAAACGAATTGTCGCCCTCCCGGCTCCGACGCCCTTTCATCCACCACGTTTGCGCGTCCGCCCCCGGACCATCATCTTCCCCGCCCCCTTTTCATGAGCGAGATCACCCAACTCCTGCGCGCCGCGGAACAAGGGGATCGGAGTGCTCCGGAGAAACTGCTGCCTCTCGTCTACGACGAGTTGCGCCACCTCGCCGCGCGGCGCCTTCGCCGCGAGGACGGACCGGTGACGCTCCAGCCCACCGCCCTCGTGCACGAGGCCTGGCTGCGCCTCGCCCACCAAGGCGAACGCAACTGGAACGACCGCCAGCACTTTTTCCGCGCCGCCGCGCTCGCCATGCGGCACATCCTCGTCGACCTCGCCCGGAAGAAGGCCACGCGCAAACGCGGCCGCCAGATGGAGCCCGTCGACATCGGCGACCTCAATCTCAGCAACCCGGAGCCGGACGAGCGCGTGCTGCTCGTCAACGAGGCGCTGATCCGCCTCGAGGCGGACGACCCGGAAAGCGCGCGCCTCGTGACCTACAAGTTCTTCGGCGGATTCACCAACGAGGAGATCGCGGAGATGCTCGGCATCAGCGAACGCACCCTCAACCGCCA
>CAMLNJ010000181.1 GCA_946481225.1 uncultured Verrucomicrobiota bacterium
TTTGTCGCTTGGGAAGGTCCCACCTCCGGTTTCCATGCCATCGCTTCGCTCATTCGGCGCGCTCTCCGTCGTCGCTTCCTGCGCCCTTGTCGCCCGCGCCGCGCTCGACACCAATTCCAATCAACTCAGCGACGTCTGGGAGGCGGTGCATGGCGCGCCGTCCGGTTTTTCCGCTGCGGCCGACAGCGATGGCGACGGACTGGCCAACGCGCAGGAGGCGATCGCCGGCACCGATCCCTTCGATCCGTTTTCGCAGCCGCGCATCGATCTTTCCGCCTCCGCCGGCGCGCTGCATCCCGCCTGGCGGGGGCTCGCCGGCAAACGCTATCGCCTGCTTTCCTCGGGCACCCTCGCCATCCCCGCCGCCGAATGGGAGGTGCTCGCCGATGCGATCAGCGCCGGAGGGCTTCATGCGCCGAGCTTCGCTTTCTCCGGGAGCGCGCGTTTTTTTCGTCTCGAGGTCTCGGATACGGACACGGACTTCGACGGGCTCACGGATTGGGAGGAGCGCGAGATGGGCTTCGATGCGACGAGCGCGCACACCGAGCGTCATGACCAGCCCGACGCCACGCGGGCCGCATTCCTCTGGAACGCCGCCAGCGTGATCACGGTCGCCGTGGTCGACGACACGATGAGCGAGCGGTGGCCCGATCCCGTGGTCTTCGCCGTGCGGCGTTCGGGCGGCTTGAAGCCCCTCGTGGTCAACATCGCCCTTGGCGGCACCTCCACCCCGGGCGCCGACTACGCTCCGAGCGAAACAGCCACGGTCTATTTCCCGCCCGGCGCCCGCGAGGCCTGGGTGGAGATGGCTCCGCTCGCCGACGCGGTCGACGGCGAGCCCGCCGAGACGATCACGCTCACCGTGTCGGGCGGCGCCGGCTACACGCTCGGCGCCTCCACCTCGGCCTCCGCCACCTTGCTCGACGAGCCCGCTTCCGCCGGTCCTTCGGCCAAGGCCGCGGCGCGCTTCCTCATCCAGGCCGCCTTCGGTCCCGACCAGGACGATCCCGCCGACGCCGACATCACGCCTGAGAACGTGGAACAGGTGATGGCGCTTGGCTTCGCCGGTTGGATCGACGCGCAGCTCGCTCTTCCGCCCACCTATCTCCAGCCCTTCACCGAATACGCGGCGACGATCCCCGAGTTCTACACCGATCGCAAGCAGGCCGCCTGGTGGAGCCGCGCGATCGGCGTTTCGCCCGCCGTGCCCGGAGGCCCCGCGGTCGCCTACGACGTGCTGCGCCAGCGCGTGGCGTTTTGCCTGAGCCAGATCCTCGTCGTCTCCGACCGCCCCGAGGCGCTGGCCGTCCAGCCGGTCGGCCTGACCAACTACTACGACACCCTCGTCCGCCACGCCTTCGGCAACTACCGCGATCTGCTCTACGACGTGACGCGCCACCCGGTGATGGGCTTCTACCTGAGCGCGCTCAAAAACCAGAAGCCGGACCCGGCGAACCATCTTTTTCCCGACGAGAACTACGCTCGCGAGATCATGCAGCTCTTCTCCATCGGGCTTTGGGAGCTCAATCCCGACGGCACGCGCCGCCTCTCCGGCGGAAACGCCTCCGTCCCCGCCGACCTCGACCCTTCCGGCAACCTGGTTCCCGCCGGCCAGCCGATCCCGACCTACGACAACTCCACGATCACGAACTTCGCCCGCGTGTTCACTGGCATGACCTTCGCCGACGGGGTCTCCTTTCTCGGAGCCTCGGAAAACTGGCTCGAGCCCATGGAGCTCTGGGACGCCTGCCACGACCTCGATCCGAAGACCCTGCTCAATGGCGTCACACTCCCCGCGCGCACGGCCTCGCCCGGAATCGAGGGCACGGCCGCCGAGGCCGATCTCGACGCCGCCATCGACTGCCTTTTCGACCACCCCAACACCGGGCCTTTCATCTGCCGTCAGCTGATCCAGCGGCTCGTCACCTCCAATCCCTCGCCCGCCTATGTCGGTCGCGTGGCGGCCGTTTTCGCGGATAACGATCCGGGTCCGGCCGCCGGAGCGCGCGGCGATCTCGGCGCGGTCGTGCGAGCCATCCTGCTCGACCCCGAGGCGCGCGATCCGGCGCATCGCGAGGACCCGCATTTCGGCAAGCTGCGCGAGCCCTTTCTGCGCGTGGTGAACCTCGCCCGCGCGTTCAACGCCTCTTCGCCCTCCGGCTTTTACCAGCTGAGCCAGTTCTCCATCGCGCATTACCAGGACCCGCTGGGCTCCCCGAGCGTGTTCAACTTTTACCTGCCCCACTATTCGCCGCCCGGCGAGGCGCAGGCCGCCGGCCTCGCGGCCCCCGAGTTCCAGATCCTCAACGCCACGAGCGCCATCGCCGCCCCCAACTACTACGACGGCGCCATCCTCGGCGGGCTGCACCCCTGGGGCACCGCCGACCAGACCCGCAACGTGAAGCTGAACCTCGCGCACGAGATCACGCTCGTCGACGCCGCCAACATCGACGCCCTCCTGCGCCGCCTCGACCTCGCCCTTACCGGCGGCACTCTCACGCCGCGGCAGTTCCAGATCATCCGCGAGTCCGTGCTGCGCATCACTACCTCCACCTGGGATTGGCAGAACGAACGCCTCCGCCTCGCCATCTGGCTGATCGTCACCTCGCCTGAATTCTGCGTGCTCCGCTGAGCCGCGCGCCACGCCACGAACCGCCCGTCCGCGCCCACGCCCGCCGCCATGAAAGACCCCCGCCTCATCTCCCGCCGACGCTTCCTCGGACAGGCCAGCTGCGCCGCCGTGAGCACGCTGCCCGTGCTCAGCACGCTGCTGAACCTGAAGTTCGCCTCGTCCATCGCCTCCGCGCAGACCGTGCCCGGCTCCGATTACCGCGCGCTCGTCTGCCTTTTCCTCAACGGCGGAAACGACTCATTCAACATGCTCGTGCCGCGCGGTGCGTCGGAATACGCCGAATACGCCGCAGTGCGCCAGGACCTCGCCCTTGCGGCGGAGGCGCTGCTCCCGATCAACCCGCTCAACTCCGCCCAGGTGGGGCGCCAGCTCGGCGTCCACCCCGGCATGCCGGAGCTGCAGCAACTCTTCGAGGCGGGCCGAGCCGCCTTCGTCGCCAACGTCGGCACGCTCGTCGAGCCGGGCGTGACCAAGGCGCGTTTCTTCGACGGCGCATCCAAGCTGCCCGTCGGTCTCTTCTCCCACTCCGACCAGATCGAGCAATGGCAGACCTCGCTGCCCGACACGCGCAGCGGCATCGGCTGGGCCGGCAGAGCCGCCGACCTGCTCAACTCGCTCAACGCCCACCCGAACGTCTCGATGAACATCTCTCTCGGCGGGAGCAACGTCTGGCAGACCGGGAATTCAGTTTTTGAATACGCGATCACGCCCGACGGCGCGGTCGGCCTGGCCAACTATTCCAAGGACTGGGCGCAGGAATACGGCACGCGCCAGATCCGCAGCGCCGCCGTCGACGGCCAGCTCGCCATGGAATACGCCAACGTCTTCCAGCGCACCTTCGCCGGCTCCCAGCGCTCCGCCCTCGACGCCTACGATCTCTTCGCCGCCGCCACCGCGCCCGATCTGCCGGCCGGCGCGAGCTTCCCCGAGAGCCAGCTCGGCCGCCAGCTGCGCATGATCGCGCGGACCATCGCCGGGCGCGGCGCCCTCGGCGCCCTGCGCCAGACCTTCTTCGTCTCCGTCGGCGGCTGGGACCACCACGACGAGGTGTTGAACAACCAGGCCGCGATGTTGCCCATGGTCAGCCAGGCCGTCGGCGCCTTCTACTCCGCGCTCGAGCTCATCGGCGCGCAGAACAACGTGACGCTCTTCCTCGCCTCCGACTTCGGGCGCACGCTCAGCTCCAACGGCCGCGGCTCCGACCACGCCTGGGGCGGCAATACTTTCGTCGTCGGCGGAGCGGTCGACGGGCGCAAGATCTACGGCGCCTACCCCGATCTCCATGCGGACAACCCGCTCGACGTCGGCCGCGGCCGCCTGATTCCCACGACCAGTGTCGACGCCTATTTCGCCGAGCTCGCTCTCTGGCTCGGTGTGCCGCGCTCCAGCTTGCCGCTCGTGCTGCCGAACATCGGCCGCTTCATCGACGTCGCGGGCTCGGGCGCGCCGGTCGGGTTCCTGCCGGTGTGAAGCCGACGAGGCCCAGGTTCTCGCCCCGCGTCCTGGCGGTGGCGGCGGCGGCGCTGGCCGCCGGGGGACTCTGGCTGCTTTGCCGGAAAGCGCCGCATTCGCCTGGACCTGCGCCGGCCGGGCCCGTTTCGCCGTCGTCGGCGAGGCCGCTCGCGCCTCCGGAAGCCGTGGAGCTCGTGCCCACGCGGGAGGCGGGGGACTTGCATGCGGACGGACAGAACGAGGCTCGCGACGTGGCGGCCTTGCGCGGTTTGCTCGGGCACCTGCTTTCTTCGCTGCGTCTCGCGGAGCGCCCGCCGCTCGGCGACAACGCGGACATCACGGCGGCGCTTCTCGGCTGGAACCGTCGCCGGATCGCGTTTCTCGCTCCCGATCACCCGGCCTTGCGGGGCGGCTTGCTGGTGGACCGGCGGGGCGTGCCCTACCATTTCCACGCGCGTTCGGCCGACGCCATCGACGTGCGCTCGGCGGGAGCGGATCGCGTGCTGTTCACGGAAGACGACCTGGTTTCGTCCGCCTTGGGCGAGCGGGGCGGGGCGAGATGAGCCGCCTGGCCGGGCAGCCGAGGGCGCGGGGCGGGAATCGGACGAAAGCGGCGCCATGGATTCTTTCGGCCTCGGCCACCGCGAATGGGCTCGGGTGATATCGGCGGAAAGCGGCCGGATGGCGACGGGGCTCCTCGTCGCTGGTGTAGTGCGTCGGAAATAATGTGTCGGAAACAACGACACATTCCCCGACATGGGCGAGACGCCCGTGCCACATGGCCCGGGGAGAAGGGTTAAAATCAAGCCTGCGGTATTCGCCTGAGCTGACGGCTTGGACGGCGGAGGGAATCCGGGGCCAGAAACGCGATCAGGACGGGCAAGGAGGCGGACTGGATCGGATCTCGTTATAAAGTAACAACATGAGAGCATATCGAATCCAGTGGGTTATGAATCCGAAAAGGTGGATGGGCGCGTCCCTGCGCCCGTGGTTTGGGTTCGCGGGCGGACCGCGAACCACGCGCGGAGGGACCCGCGCGTCCACCGGGCGAAAACATCTCCGTTACTCCACCGCTTTGTCCGGGGCCTCGCGCCCAGGGGTGGTCGCTAGAAATCTCAGTTGGATCGGGTCGCCTCGGCGGCGGGCCGGACGGCACCCGGGTAGGGCGCGGCGAACTCGTAGGCGACGGGCTGGCCGGGGGCGATCTCGTAGCGGGATCGAAGGATGAAGCCGCCGTCGGGGGTGGGCTCGCGGAGAAAGGGCTCTTGCTTGGCGGACCAAGGATCGGCGACCGGCGTGGTGGCCGTATCGCCAAGTTGTTCCAGTCGTCGCCGGATGGCCGCCTGAAACATGGCCGCCTGCGTGATGGAGCCGTTTAGTTTTCGGAGGATCTTTTCGGCGGGGAAACGGGCGAGGCCAAGAATGGGATCGTCGGCGGGCTCCGGCGTGGAGGGCGTGGCCTGCGGCGTCGCGGCGGCGGCGAAGCCGGCCTGGTAGCGGCGTTCGTTTTCGGCGACGAGAGCGTCGAGGTAGCCGTCGATGCCGCCGGGGTGGGCGGCGACCTTTTTCAACCAGACGTCGCGGTGGGTGTTCTCATCCTGGCTAAAAAGGGCTTCGAGCGCCTTGGCCGGGTCTTTCACCGGGGCGAAGGCGCGCTCGGAGATTTTTTTGGATTCGAGGTGGATGACCGCCTCGTGGCGTCCGCGGCGGATGACGGCTTCCCGACGGACGAAATCTATCCGGAGCAGGCGGATGTCGTGCGCGGGCCGCTTTGCGGAGACCGTGAA
Source organism: uncultured Verrucomicrobiota bacterium (assembly GCA_946481225.1). The sequence continues at coordinate 5,872 of CAMLNJ010000181.1, forward strand.
ATGTTCGCCGGTCGAGGTGTTTTCCAAGCCGATGATTTGCTCGCCGTCGCCGAGGTCGATGAGGCCGCTCAGGCGGAGGTTTCGCGTGAAGGAGATGGAGGCCGGGCCGTCCGCGCCGGGGACGGCGTCGACGCCGAGCCATTGCAGAAGAGCGGGGCGCACGATCGCCTCGATCAGGAAGGGGAGCCATGTATCCCGCTCGTTTTCCAGCGCGCGGCGCGGATCGGTGAAGGGGGCGAGGCGTTGCCAGGAATCGGCGAGGGCGCGGAGCCCGGCGGCGTCGAATTCGCCGAGGCGGCGCGAGGCCGCGGCCATGGCGTCGTCTTCCAACCGGACTCCGGCGAGCTGCTGGATGGCGAGCAGACCGTTGCGCTGCTGGCGCGCGAGTTGGCCGACCGCGGCGTAGATTTCGATGGCTTGCGAGGCGGGCTGCGCGTCGGCCGTGCGGGTGGCGATCTTGGCCAGGAGGGAGAGCGAGCCGATCTCCGGGAGGATGCCTTCGGCGAGATTAGCCGGTTCCTCCTCGCTCGGTTGCAGGGGCCAGTCGGC
>CAMLNJ010000182.1 GCA_946481225.1 uncultured Verrucomicrobiota bacterium
TTCTCCGAAACCGCCGCGCCCCCCGCCGCCCCGCAATAAGCGTGGGAAAAGATCACCGACTTCTGCGATTCGCGCCGGCTTGGGATCCGCGCGCGCCTGGAGCTGGTGGCGCAGCTTTGCCTTGCGATCCAGCACGCGCACCAGAAGGGCGTGGTGCATCGCGACCTCAAGCCGTCGAACATCCTCGTGCGGATGCACGACGGCGTGCCAACGGCCAAGGTGATCGACTTCGGCATCGCCAAGGCCACGGGGGCGGGGCCCGGCGAGCGGCCGGCGCTGACGCAGGCGGACCAGTTTATCGGCACGCCCGCCTATCTAAGTCCCGAGATGGCGGCGGGCGGCGCGGACATAGACACCCGCAGCGATATCCACGGGCTGGGCGTGGTGTTGCACGAGTTGCTCACCGGGGCGACGCCCTTTGCGCGGCGGATGGCCGGCCGCACCGACGTCGGTGAGATGCGGCGCATTCTGCGGGAGGAGGACCCGCCCCCGCCCTCGGCCTGCCTCGCGGCTCTTCCGCTGGAAGAACTGGAGGAAGTCGGGGCGCGACGCGGCGCCGAGCCGGCCAGGTTGCTGTCCTCGATCCGCGGCGATCTCGATTGGATCGCGCTCAAGGCCATGGAGCGTGATCGCGAACGGCGCTACGAGACGGCCTATGGGCTGGCCGCGGATCTGCGGCGACATCTCGCCGACGAGCCGGTCAACGCGCGTCCGCCCGATTGCCTGTATCGCTGGGCGAAGTTTATCCGCCGCAATCGCGTGGCGGTGGCCTCGGGCTCGTTGGTCGTCCTGGCGCTGATCGGCGGGCTCGGGGCGTCGACCGTGATGTTCTTGCGCGAGAAGCAGGCGCGCGCGGAGCAGGAGCGACTGCGCGTGGTGGCCGAGGCGGCGCGGGCGAACGAGGCGGCTCTGCGCGCGCAGGCGGAGCGTCGGGAGATGATCGCCCAGGCGGCGGTGCGGCTCAGTCACGGAGACGTGGCGGGGGCCGACGGCTTGCTGGCTGGAGTTCCCTTCGATCAGGCGCCGCCCTCGCTCGAGGCCGCGCAGGTTTACTCGAAGACGGGCGAGTGGCACGTCCTCGCCGGTCGCTGGCGGGAGGCCACGGATCGCTTTGCCACGCTCGCTCTCGTGTTGCCCAACGTGGATCCGGCCGATTCCGACGCGATCTCCATCACGCTCCTGCCCGCGGCGGCGACGCTATGCCAGGCGGAGGACGCGGCGCGCTACGCGACGATCCGGGCGACGGCGGTGGACCGCTTCTCCGGCACGTCGCGGCCGGTAGTGGCTGAGCAGATACTAAAGGCCTGCCTGCTGAGGCCGGCGCCGGCGGACACGATGGCGAAGCTTCGTCCGGTGGCCGAGCGGCTGGAGCGCGCGGTGCTCGAGGGCCATCCGGAGCTGGTCAACAATCCCAGCCGCGTCGCCTGGTCCTGTTTCGCGTTGGGGCTGGTTTATCACCGGCAAGGCGACTTTGCCGCCGCGCATGGCTGGACCCTTCGTTGCCTGGACGAGTCGGGGGTGAATCCGTCGCGCGATGCCGCCGCCCGTTGTTTGCTGGCCTTGGCCCTGCGCGGGTTGGGGCGCGACGCCGAGGCGCGCGCCGAACTGGAGGGCGCGGGCGTCGTGATCGACAAGGCCTTCGAGGGGAATCTCAAGCTGGGGAACGTGAACTCGTTCTGGTTCGACTGGGTGAACGCGCGCGTGCTGCACCGCGAGGCGACCTCGGCCCTGGCGGTTGGGCCGGAGGGATGATTTTCGACGTCTGATCGCTCTTCTTCGCACGGGGCATCCTTTCGTGGGAAACGGCCGCGACATAGGTCGCGCTTCCTCTCAACCGCCGGATGCGGAAACCCGCATGTCCGGTGGTGTGGAAGCCTCGCGGGGCGCATTCCCCGTGAGCTCATCCGATCAACCTAGAAATCGCAGTTCAAACCGACCACGGATTACACAGATTGGCACGGATCAATACAGATGCGGGATAGACGAGACGTGGATTATGTTCACTCGGCGGGTGAGGTCCTATCCGGTTCTAAATCTCTGTTATCCGTGCTCATCTGTGGAATCCGTGGTTACAACTGCGATTTTCAGGATCAATAGCTGGTTTCGAGCGAAGGGGCTTCGAGGAAATCGAGGACGAGAACGGCGCGCCGGGGCGGGGGGGACTCGTCGACGAGGGCGAGGACGGTGAAAGATGATACGAGGAAAAGAAAAGCGGCCCGCCTTTGGGAGGCGGGCCGCGAATATCGAGGCGGCGGTTTTTTCGCGGTTTATTTGAAGAAGATCAGTTCGGCGGAGACTTTCTCGTTCGCTGCCGGGCCCGAATCGGCGGGGTCGGGGTCGAAGAGGTAGTGGGCGTGACCGACGACGGTGGCGTCGGCGGGGCTTTGGCGAAGCGTGCCGGAGATGGTGGCTTTGCGGATGACGGGCTTTGCGGGAGGAGGGTTGATTTGGTCGCTTAAGGAGAACGAGCCGATGAAAGCGCCCGTGGCGGGGGAGACCGAGAGATGAAACGCACGGGGGTTGGGCGAGGGCGCCGGAATCGATCCATTTGCGCGGAGAGTAAGGGAGGCGGGAAGGGCGGCGACTTCGGCCTCGGTGAAGAAGTCGCCGAGGAAATCGAGGCCGAAGGGGGCGTCGGTGCCGGAACCGCGGGGGAGCAAGTCGAGGCGTTCGGGGAGGGTGAAGGCCGGGGCCGAGGCGGTGGCGGAGAGGGGAGGCAGCCACGGATCGAGGGCGGCGGAGAGCTTGGCGGAGAAGCCCAAGCGGTAGGCGGGGTCGAGGGGCTTGGCAGGGGAGGGGCCTTTCGCCCAAGCAAGGAGGCCCGGAGTTTCGGGGACGTAGAAGCGGTTGGGGAAACGCTGCTGCTCAGTGTGGGGGACGAGGGTGAGTTCGCCGGAGACGAAGGAGTCGAGGCGCCTGGCGTAGGGACGGAGGAAGACGCGGAAGAGGCCGTCGGTGCTTTCGGAGTCGGGGGCGAGGAAGGCCGGGCGGGCGGTGCCGGTGAGCGGGATGCCGTCGGCGAGCTTGCCTTTGAAGGTCATGACGCCGGTGGATGCGACGGAGACGGAGGCGTGGCCGGCGCCGAGCGGGAGGGCGCGGGGGTCGCTTTCGAGGAGCGGAGTCGGGTCGCGGAGGAGGAGGGTATGGCGGCCAGTCCACGGAGCTTTTTGTTTTTTGCCGGCGACGATGCGCTGGATGAAGACGCGGGAGCCGGAGGCGATGGAGAGGTTGGCGGGGGAGGCGTCGGCGAAGGAGAGTTCACCGTCGAGGGTGTCGCCGGTGAGCTCGAAGCCGAGGGAGAGGCCGGTGATGCCTGTGGTGGGAGCGGGACTCCAGGTGGCCTGGGTGGAGGTGCCGTCGGAGGCGGTGAGGCTGCCGCGGATGGAGAGGGCGGAGGGCAAGGAGGCGAGGTTCAGGGTGCCGGTGAACGTGAGGGCGTTGTTGGGCACGAGGAACTCGAGTTTGCCGCGAGCAGTGCCGGAGGCGTCGACGAGGAGGGCCTCGTAGGCGCCGGAGAAACCTTCCACCGTCAGGAAAGCGGGCTCGCCGGGGACGAAGCGGTAGTTGGCGGATACGCCGCCGGTGAATGTGACCGGGTAGCTACCCTCCGGGCTGGCGAGGCCGGCCGTGGTTTTTCCAACGGGGGCGGTGGCGATGGCGGCGGTGGTGTCGCCATTCACGAAGCCGGAGTAGCGCGGCGAGAAGGCGGGGTTGGGTCTGCGGACGAGGCGGCTGAGGGGCTCGAAGGAGACCTTGAGAGGAGCCTTGTTGATCGTGATCGTGCGGGTGACGGGCGCGGCGGTGCCATAGTTGTTCCCTCCGGATTGATCCGCTTGGATTTTGGCTTTACCCGCGCCGAGGATGACAAGTTTTCCACCGGAGATGGTGGCGATGCCCGGTGGTGTCGAAGAGGTCACTTGGAATTCGACGGGGAGGCCGGAGCTGGCGGAGGCGACGAGTGCGACCGGATCGTCGCCGTAGGCGGCGGGAAGGGGTTGCGGAAAGGTCAGTGTCTGCCTCCAAATGGGTGGAAAGATAGTGAAGGTGAAAGAGCGGGAATAGGAATCGGAGGGGACTGCGCGGGGGTCGTTTACGCTCACGTAGGCTATGTATTTTCCGGGGGAGATCGCGTAGGGCACATAGATTTCCCCTCCGGGTGGAGTCACGTCGGGTATCTCGACGTCGACGACACTCGTGTAGGACACCTCGGTCCTTAGTCCGGGGGGCGAGGTAACGAGGTCCAGCTGGACCGGTTTTCCGGTGAAGCTATAGCTCGATGTCGCCAGAGATATTTCGAAAAATTCGGCTTGGAGGACCTCGAACTGGAATTCCACGGGATCGGCCGGCGCGTAAATGGCGTTTCCGGATTGAGTCGCCCTTAGTCTCACGACTCCCACGTCTTGGATGCTGAGCAGGCCATTGGCATAGGTGGCGGGACCGGAAACGACCGATAGGGATACTGGCAGACCAGATGAGCATTCGGCGAATATGGGAAAGGGGGCGTCGCCGAATCTTTTATCTTCGATATGAGCGAGGGTGATCGATTGCACGAACTGAAGGATCGGCATCGTCACGTCCACTTCGGCGGCGGGAGCGAATGTTTCGTTTCCGGCTTGGGTCGCCCGGATCACGACCATGCCTGGTTCTCCGGTAAGGACGAGCGCGGAGCCATCCGCGCTGAGTAGTGCCGGACCTGATACGATGGAAAAGGAAACGGGCAGGCCGGAGGTCGAGCGGGCGGAGAGCGACGACAGGGGAATGGGTGCGTCCGTGACATATCGCTCGGGAGGCTGGGCGAAGGTGATTTCTTGCGGCAGCAGAGCGGCGGCGATGGTCGTTTCCACCGCCGGGGCGGCGGCGTGGTAAAAGGTGCCGGGGTGGCTGGCGCGCACGGTCACCACTCCCGGGCCCGTCAGGTAAAGCGTCTTGGTCGCAACCGGGCCGGCGGGGTTTGCGGTGTCGGAAAGAATGGCGGGCCCGCTGACGATTTCGAACGTCGCGGGCGGCATGTTCACGGCGTCGGTTTCGGTCCGGCAGGTCAGGATGACATAGGGATGCGGGCTCACCGCGACGGGAGCGCTGGCGGCAAGGGTAAGCGCGCCCTGGGGATTGCCGGTGATTTGAACAGGCTCCACGAGCGCCGACGGCGTGGTTTCATGATAGAAGACCACGCCGCGTCCCAAGCCCGGGCCCGAGTTGTCGTCGCCCTCCACGAGCACGTTGCCGTCGGGTCTGATGTAATGGGAAAAGCCCGCGCCGGCCTGGATGCCGGAAACGTTTTCCATGATGCGCACGGGGGTCGCGCTGTCGTTGATCACGGGGGCGCCGGCGTTGGTGAAGGTAAAGTGCCCGGTTCTCCAGACGCTGCCGTCCGATTTGAGCATCAGCGCGTATCCTGGATCGAGAACTCGATCTGTTCCGGAGTCGCCGGCGGCGATCGCTTTGGCGTCGGCGAAGATCTGGACGGGAACGAGCCGGGTGTCGGCGTGGGCGGTGTCGGCCGGATCGTGATGCAGATATCCGCTCGCCCAGACCGAGCCGTCGGTTTTAAGAAAAAGAGTGTGATTTGTGGCGGTGGAGATCACGGCGACGTCGGTGAGGACCTGCACGGGACTGGGGCGGTCGAGCGTCGTGCCGTCGCCCAGCTGCCCGAAGGCGTTGTCACCGGCGGCCCAGGCGGAGCCGTCCTCCTTGAGGAAGAAGCTGTGGTTCCCTCCGGCCGAGATGCTTTTCACGCCGCCGGTGAAGACCACGACGGGCGCGGAGCTATCGGTGGTCGAGCCGTCGCCGAATTGGCCGGATGTATTTTCCCCTTGGGCGAGGACCGATCCGTCCGACTTGAGAAGCAGGCAATGATACTCTCCCGCGGCGACGGCCTGCACCTGGGTGACGGTGGTGTTGATCGCCGGGTCGAACGCCATGTCGAGCGCGAGCAGGGGGCTCAATGTCCACGGGATGAGATCGGCCGTCCCGTCCGTTCTCAGGATCACCTTTCTCGACCGCGAAATCGCGAACGATCGAGCGGAGTCTGCGATCTTGCGGTGCGTCAGGCTGCGGTGGGTGGCGCCGAGGTAAAAAGGCAAGAGGCGGGCATAGGCGCTCGCGCTGCGCGACTCGGAGCGCCAGAGCGAATTGTCGGTGCAGACGAAGTAGGTCGTGCTGTTGTCCGAAACGATTTCCCGGACGGGAAAGGCGGGCGCGACGGATGTATCGGCCAAGGCCAGGGCGCGACTCTTCTGAAGAAGTTCGGCTTCCTTCGCCTGATCGACCACGAGATTTCGTAGGTAGGCTTGGTAAAGGAGTTCTTCCCTGGACGGTGCTTGGGGCATTGTCGCGACCGACGCGGTCAGGAGGTGGGCGGTCACCAAGGCGAGACCGGCGAACAAGCGAGATCGGAAGA
>CAMLNJ010000183.1 GCA_946481225.1 uncultured Verrucomicrobiota bacterium
TCTTCGAGTTCATCGACAAGAATGGGAACGTGCGCCGGGCGCATGAACTCGAGCGCGGAGGCGACTACGAAGTGGTGGTCTCCAACGGAGGCGGATTATGGCGTTATCGTCTCGGCGACACGGTGGAATGCACGGGGCATCTTATCGCGGTGCCGACACTGCGGTTTCTCGGACGCGCGGGAAACGTGAGCGATCTGCGCGGGGAAAAGCTCAGCGAGACATTCGTCGCCGAGGTGCTTCGCGGACTGTGGCGGCGCGACGCGCGTCCGGAATTCGCGGTGTTGAGGGCGTTGCCAAGGGAGTCGGGCTATCGATTGGATGTATCCGAGGCCGGGGAGAGCGAGTCGGCGCTGGAGGCGAGGTTGGACGCGGCTTTGTCGGAGAATCCGCACTACGCGTGGGCCCGGCGGCTGGGGCAGCTGGCGCCGGCGCGTGTCCGCGTTGCGGGGCCGGGCGTCGCGCGCGAGGTGTTGCGGTCGCATCGAAGCGGAATCGGCGATGCGAAGCCCGCGGTGTTGATCGGGCCCGGGGATGTCGATTGCGAGGAGGCGGGGAGGCCGTCATGAGTCGTCTTGTGTGGATTTCCGAAGCGAGCTCCGCGTATCTGGGGATCTTGTCGGTCTACCATGTGTGGACGGGCGCGATCTCTTTTTTCGCGCCCGGGTTCGCGCTTCGATTTTATCGCGGGATGTATGGCTGCGACCCGGTGGAGCGAAGGCATCTGACGCTTGTGATGCGACCATGGGGGGCGCTCGCGATTTTCGCGGGGCTGGCGGGCTTCGTGGCTTTTATCGAGCCGCAGGCGCGCGTGTGGATAGTCGGGGCGACGGCGGTGTTGCTCGCGTTGCGGATCGGCTACCGCGTCGCGTTGCGGCGGGAACTGGCCGACATCGCGCGCATCGATGCGCGTCGAAACAGGATAAGCGTGTCGATGCTGGCGAGCGGTCTGTTCCTGCTGCTTGGCGAACTGACGAACCGGTTTCTTTCCCTATGAAATCACCCTACCACCTGCTGCGAGGACTGCTTTGGCTGATTTGCGTGTATCACGTGACGATCGGCGTCGCGGCGTTTTTGCCGCCCGCGACCGTGAAGGCGACGGCTCTTGCGATCCTCGGGCTGAATTTGCCGGACGAGCCGGCGCTCTATCAGGTGATCAAGTCGTTCGGCGTGTATGCCGGCGTCTTTGGCGTGATGATGGGCTTGGCGGCTTACGATCCGGTGAAGAATCGCGCGATGATCACGGTGGGCGTGATATTGTTCGCGGTCCGTATCGGTCAGCGGCTGGCGGCCTTGGACGCGCTTGAGCGGGATTTCGGAGTGAGCGCGGGGCGCAATGTCGGAACCGTTGCGTTTGTCGCGGGGCTCGGGCTCGCGTTGGCGTGGTTTCGCTGGCGCTTGTGGCGGGATATGCGAGGTGAGAAAGCCGCCTCGACCTAGGCAGGCTAAAGGACGGGCCGGGTTTCGCCGACGAGAGCCGACTCAAGGTCGCGCAGCTCGCGGAAGCGGTCCGCCAACGCGAAGGTGCGTGGTTCCCGGCGCCGGCTATAGATGCCCGCGAGATAATCGGAGCGATCATCCAAGGCGAGCAGCTCGCCGCGCAGTTTGCCGAGCAGCGGGCGGAGGGACGGCGCTTCGTCGGCGAGGTGCAGGACGACTCGCCATGCTGCGCGCTTTGGCAGGCGGAAAAATTCGCGCAGGATAAAGACAAAGAGCCAGCGATTGAGGAAGCGGGCGGCGGGAGCAAGAGCGGGCCAGATTTCTCGGAGCAGCTCGCCGTCGAGGCCCACGTGGCGCGCTTCATCGAGGGAGTGGAGCCGGTGCAGGTTCACGAAGTGGGGTTCGCAGGTCGCGGGGCCGTTGATGATCTCGTGGGAGGCCGTGATGGTGCGTTCCTCGATGATCATCGCGAGCCAGAGGCAGAAGGGGAATCTCCAAGGGCGCCGCGCGCAGTAGCCGAAGAGGGCCAGAGGAACGGAACCGAGACGGACGAAGTGGTGGTAGTTGTCGCGATACAGCGTGGGTTCGCATGCCCGGTGGAGGGCATGGAACCACGCGGTGTGCCGTTGTTCGTCATCGCGAAATTCGGCGAGGCGGCCGGCCAAGGGGTAGCCCGCGTAGCGAGCGATCAACGCGGGCAAGGCGTGGTTGGCCAGCATGCGTTCCAAGAAGATGAAGTGCTCGTGGTAGCAACTGGCGAAAAGCTGGTTGTAGCGCAGCTGCAGAGCAGCAGGGAGTTTCCCGTGAGTCGGGGTATGCGCGAGAGGCGTGAGATGCGGCGGAACGAAGAGCTGCGAACGGTCGATGTTCCCGATCAAAAAATCCGCGGTGGCCGAAGTGCGCATGGGAACTTCAGGAGTTCTAAAAGAAGGCGCGCTCAATGGTCCAGCGCGGCCGGTGGCGGCGATGAGGGCGCAGGCGAGGGCGGGGTGATATCGAGATTTTTGGCGGAACCAGCCGACGGCGAGATGACGAGGCGGGTGAAATGGAGCGCGTGCGCGGAGAGGTTTGCGCGGCACAGAGTGAATAACGCGAGGAGCGCCAGCGCGGCGAAGAGATGTCGCGGACCGATCACTGATTGCTTGGGGCTGCTCGGCCGATCCACGGGCGGAGAGCCCCGCCCGTTCACCTTGAGTCGTAAAGGGCCAAGGGCGGCAGGCTTCGGAGGGACGCCGGGGAGGGCGTCCCGCCAAGGGTCACTCGCCGAGCTCGGCGAGGGCGGCCTTGTAGGTGGTCTCGGCTTCGGCGGCGGAGGAGGCGCTTACCTTGAGGTCACGGAGGTGGCCGTCTTTAAGGCCGTAGATCCATCCGTGGACGGTAAGGTTCTGGCCGCGGTCCCAGGCGTCGCGCACGACGGTGGTCTGGGAGACGTTTTGCACCTGCTCGATGACGTTGAGTTCGCAGAGCCGATCGACTTGGGCGTTTTGGTCGCGGAGGGCGCAGAGGCAGGCTTCGTGTTTCACCTTCACGTCCTGGACGTGGCGGAGCCAGTTGTCGGCGAGGCCGACGCGGTCGCAGCGGAGGGTGGCGCGCACGCCGCCGCAGCCGTAGTGGCCGACGACCATGACGTGCTTCACCTTGAGGACGTCGACGGCGTATTGGAGGACGGAGAGGCAGTTCAAGTCGGCGTGGACGACCACGTTGGCGATGTTGCGGTGGACGAAAACCTCGCCGGGGAGGAGGCCGATGATCTCGTTGGCGGGCACGCGGCTGTCGGAGCAGCCGATCCAGAGGTATTCCGGGTTTTGCTGGCGGGAGAGCTTAACGAAGAACTCGGGATCGCGCTGGGTGATCGACTGGGCCCAGGCACGGTTCTGGGCGAAGAGGTGGGCGAGATGGTCCATGGTTGCGACGGGAGCTTGGGAGGGAGCGTCGGGGGGCCAAGGAAAAGCTTTAGCGGGACGGGGAGGGGGCAAAAGACGGTCTTATGCGTTTGTTCCCATGCGCGAGGCGGGTCCGAGGCCGATGCCGGGCGGCGGTGGCGAGGGATAAAATCGTGGCATGAAAACTCGAATCACATCCCAAGTCGGCGCGCGGTTCCGGCGCGCCATCGTGCATCGTGGCGGGTGGCAGGGGCGTCGCGGCGCCATCGGCTGGTCGCTGGCGTATCTGGTGTTTGGCGGCGGTCTCGTCGGGGCCGTGGTGATTTATCTGCTCGTGAAGATGATCGGCGGCTGATGCCGGCCGAGGAGGGCGGGACGTCCGTGCCGACGGCGGCCTCAGGCGACGCGGCGCTTGAGCATGTCGGGGTGGCGCGCGCGGCTCATGGCGACGTCGTAGGTGATGCGGCACCGCGTGTAGAGCGCGTGCAGGGCGGTGTCCAAGAGCTGCATGCCTTCGCGGGAGCCGGTCTGGATGGTGTTGTCCAGCAGGTGGAGTTGGTTTTCGCGGATGATGTTCCGGATGGCGCCGTTCGCGATCATGAGTTCGCAGGCGAGCGCTCGGCCGCCGTCGAGCGAGGGGAGGAGTTCCTGCGAGACGATGCCTTGGATGCTGTTGGAGAGCTGCATGACGACCTGGCGCTGGGCGTTGCCCTCGAAGGTGCCGATGATGCGCTCGATCGCCTGGCTGGTGCTGGGCGAGTGCATGGTGGCGAGGACGAGGTGCCCGGTCTCGGCGGCGTTGAGCGCGGTGGCGATGGCGCCGTGGTCGCGCATCTCGCCGACGACGATGACGTCGGGGTCCTGGCGTAGGGCGTGGATGAGGGCGCGGGAAAAGGACTTGGTGTCGGTGAGGACCTCCTGCTGCACGACGATGGCGAGGTTGTTGTCGTGCACGTATTCGATGGGGTCCTCGATGGTGACGATCTTGCAGCGGCGCTCGCGGTTGATGAGGTCGACGAGGTAGTTGAGCGTGGTGGTCTTGCCCGCGCCGGTGGGGCCGGTGATGAGGATGAGGCCGTTGCGGCGTCGGACGAGGTCGTCGATCTTGGCCGGGAGGCCGAGCTCCTCGCGCGAGAAGATGCGGTGGCCGCAGAAGCGGATGCTGAGCTCGGGCGCGCCGTTGCGGCGGTAGAGGGTGACGCGCATGCGGCCGACGGCGGCGTGGTGGAGCGAGACGCAGAGCTCCCAGTCGCGCTCGAAGGCGGCGCGCTGGAGGGGGTTGAGCATGGCTTCGAGGAAGGATCCGGTGTCCTCGGTGGTGACGGGGCCGGCGTCGGCGAAGAGGATCTCGCCGTTGACGCGGAGGCTGGGGGCGACGCCGACGATGAGGTGGAGGTCGGAGGCGCGGGACTCGGCGACGAGGGCGAAGAGGCGGTCGAGCTTGGGGGTCATGCGAAGCGGGATCGGAGGCGGCGAAGGAAGCGGGAGAAGAGGCCGGTGTCGGAGATCGCCAAGGTCAGTTCGTGCAGGCCGGGGAGGGCGGCGTCGAGCTGGGCGGCCTGGGCGAGGGACTGGCGGGCGCGGCCGGAAAGGCCGAGGGCGAGTTCGTGGCGGGCGACCTCGAGCCAGGCGACGGCGCGCTCGGGGGCGAGCTCGACGGCGCGGCGGGCGTGGGCGAGGGCTTGCGCGAAGCGCCGGTAGAAGGCGTGGATGCGGGCGGCGAGCCAGTGGAGGGTCCAGTCGCGGGGACGGAGGGCGAGGGCGCGCTCGAAGCAGTAGGGCGCTCCGGAGTCGTCGCGGGAGAGGAGAACCTCGCCGCGGGCGAGCCAGACGTAGGGAGTGTCGCCGCGCTCCTCGAAGGCGGCGTCGGAGAAGGCCATGGCGGCGCCGGGCTCGCCGACCCGGGCGAGGACGACGGCCTTGGCGGCGAGGAGCTCGGGGTCCTTCGGGAAGCGTTCGAGGGCCTTGTCGACCCAGAGCTTGGCCTCGCGGTATTCGCCGAGCTCGACGAGCATGCGGACCTGGGAGCACCAGGCGTGGGTGTTGGCGGAATTGTGCTCGAGGACGCGGGAGTAGGCGCGGAGGGCGAGGTCGTAGCGACCGGTCTGATACAGCTCGGTCGCCTCGGAGAGGTGCCAGGCCTCGTCGCGAACGGCGTCGCCGCGGTTGTCGTCGCGGTCGATGGGGCCGAGTTCGAGGTTGTTGAAGCGGCTCATGGGGCGGTGGTCTGCTTGTGCCAAAACCAACGCTTGTAGGGCCGGCCGACGAGCGCGGATTGGCGGACGAGGCCGATGTCGGCGGGGATGGCGACGGTTTGTTGGCGGGTGAAGTGATGAGCCAGCGGCCAGATAAAGAGCTGGCCGGCCTTGGTGCGAACCGCGCCTTGCCCGGGCATGGAGGGGAGTGGTTTTTGGGGCAACCCGTCGAGGAGGTAGCGATCTTCTTCGAAGGCGAACTCATGGTTGGCGCCGACGGCGAGCACGCGGCCGAAATAGATGCCGCCCCAGACGCCTTGGGCGTGCCGGGATTCGATCTGATAGGCGACCAGTTCGCCGATCCGGGCGGGGGTTGGGGCGGTGGCGGGATCGATGAGGACCGGCCCGTTTGACGAGGCGATGGCGATCAGGCGGCCGGAGCGGACCTGTGCGGCGATGAGGGTCAGCACGAGGACCGCAGCGAGGGCGATGAGGAGGCGGCGAAGAATGCGACGGGAGTAACGCAGGAGCGGTTCGTGGGCGTCGGCGCAGGCGGCGGCGGCGATGCCGTGAGCGGCGGCGGCGATGCCGAAGGCGACCGAGCCGAGGGGGCGGGCGTATTCGGTGAGGGCGAAAAAAAGCGCGAGCCAGAAGACGACCGGGCCGATGCGGCGCCAGAGGGGATTGGGCACGAGGTAAAAACCAAGTGTCGGAATGCAGACGGCGCCGAGCGTGGAGGAGGTGGAGATGAGGACGCGCAGGGCGTTGAAAGCGGGGCCGGCACGGAATTCGCCGATGCGGGAACGGCGGCGAAAGGCGAACCACGCGCGCCAGAAGCCCGAGCCGCGGCCGGCGCGGGGCGGGGCGTAGGGTGA
>CAMLNJ010000184.1 GCA_946481225.1 uncultured Verrucomicrobiota bacterium
GCGCGCTGCGCTTGCGCCTACGCCTCGCGCCTGGCGGCGCGAGCCGCCCGGCTCGGCTCTCGCCTCGCCTTGCGCCGGCCCTAGCCGCCGGCGCGAACCAGGACGGCCGCGCTGGCGCGCGGCCTCACGAGGCCTTTGCGAGCAGGGCGTCGACGACGTTTTGAATCTCGCGTTGCTTGTCGCGGGGAAGGTTTTGGATCGCCTCGATGCGCTTCTCCCAGGCGGAGGGCGGGCCGCGTTTGACGGCGCGCGTCGGGGACGCGCCGAAAAGCTCGGCCTCGGAGCACTCGAGGACCTCGGCGAGCTTGGGCAGCAGATCGACGGGGAAGCGGCGAAACCCGCGCTCATAATGGCCGTAACGGCCCTCGGTTATGCCGAGGCGTGCGGCGGTCTCGGCCTGCGTGAGGCCCTTGGCCTGGCGGAGCGCGGCGACGCGCTCGGCGAGTTGGCGGATGTGGTCTTTGCTCACGGGAAACGGCGAGGTTAGCGCCGCGATTATATGGGCCATCCGGCCGGGAGGCGTGGTTTGCGCTTGCATGGGCTACGAAACGTAGGCTTACGGAACGTAGTTCATTTTGCAACTTCCCGCTTGACCGCCCGCCGCGACGCGCGGGCCGAAAACCATGAGCACGACCACCGAAAACACCCCCGGCGCGGGAAGCGCCAACGCCGAGGCGCGAGGCCTCGTTTTGTATGCCGTCATCAAGGCCAGCTCGAAATACGCCTACCAGGGCCGCGAGGGCGGGAAGCCCGTGGCGATGGAGGTGGAGGAGCTGGAGCACGAGGGGAGCGAATACCCGTTCCGGCTGGAGAACGGGAACCGCTACCGGCGCGAGGACCTGACGTTTTACGTGCGCGAGGAGAAAACCGGCCGCCTGGTCAAACTGCGCTGACGCCATGGCCGCCGACGACAGACGGGAGACGATCACGCTTTGGGCCGAGGTGCCGGCGACGGCGCACGCGGCGGCGGAGGCGCTGGCGAAGTGCTACGCGGACGAAGGCGCCGAGGAGGTGCTCGCCGCGCTCGCGCTCGATCTGGCGGCCCTGCGCGCCGGGCGGCGCGGGCTGCGCCTGAGCTGGGTTTTGGGCTGGCTTGTCTGCGAGGGCTGGCCGCGCGTCGCCGTCGGCGCCGTCGGCGCCGACGGCGGGAAGGAGGGCGCGTAATGGCCCGGCTCACCGAGGAGGAGATCGACCGCATCAAACGGGAAACCGACCTCGCGGCCGTCGTGCGCTCGCGCGGCGTCGCGCTCGCCGCGCAAGGTGGCGACCTGGTCGGGCTGTGTCCCTTCCACGACGACAAGACGCCCTCACTGCACGTCACGCCCGCAAAAGGCCTGTGGCGCTGCGTGTCGTGTCTGGCGACGGGCAACGTCATCCAGTTCGTGCAGAAGTTTGACGGCGTGAGCTTCCGGCACGCGGCCGACCTGCTCGCCGAGGGCGCGGCGGTCTTCAAAGCGCCGCCGACCTGTGCCCCGGTGAAGAAAAGCACCGTGCCGAGGCTCGCGAACCCGCTGGCGGACGTGGCGGCGCAACCCTTCGACGACTACAAGGCCGACCAAGAGGCCTTGCGGCGCGTCGTCGATTACTACGCCGAACGCCTCGCGGCGAACCCGGCGGCGCTCGCCTACCTCGAAAAGCGCGGCCTCGCCGACGCGGAGCTTTTGAAAGCCTTCCGGCTCGGCTACTGCGACCGGACGCTCGGGCTTCGCCTGCCGCAGAAGAACCGCGCCGAGGGCGCGGCGCTGCGCGCCCGCCTCGCGCGGCTTGGCGTCATGCGCGACACCGGGCACGAGCACTTTAGAGGGCAGATCGTGGTTCCCGTCGTGAGCCTTACGGGCGAGATCGGCACGATCTACGGCCGCGCGGCCGGAGTCGTCCCGAAGGAGAACCGGCACCGCTTCTTGCCGGGACCGCAAAACGGCGTCTTCAATCCGGCGGCCTTCGCCGCCGATACGCTGCGCGAGAGCGGCGGCGCGCTGATCCTGACCGAGGGAATCCTCGACGCGCTGACGTGGTGGAAACATGGATACAAGAACGTCACCGCCTGTTACTCGGCGCGCCAGCCCTCTCAGGAGGTGCTCGGCGCGATCATCGCCGCCCGCGTCGCGACGGTGTTCCTGTCCTTCGACCCCGACCGCGCCGGGGACGGAGCGGCCGAGGCGACGGCGGGCTTGCTTCTGTCGCGAGGCGTGGAGGTGCGCCGCGTCCGTTTCCCGGCGGGCCACGACGCCAACAGCTACGCCCTCGCCGTGAAACCGCCGCGCCAAGCCCTCGCCGTCCTTTTGAACGCGGCGCAATGGCTGGGGCGGGCGGTGCCCGCTTCCACTCTGCGCGGCGTCGATGCCGCCGCGTCGGTCGCCGCTAAAAAGTCCGAGGTGTCGGCCGACGCGTCGCCGTCGCCGTCTCGCCACGGCGAGCAAGCTTCCGCCGCGTTGTCCGCGCCCGCGCCTTCTTCTTTAGCTGCTAAAGCCGCTAAAGCTGCCGACGTGGGCGCGAGCGCGGGCGAGGCCGTTCCGTCGGTCGCAGCGCCGACAGAAGCGGCTAGGGAAGAAACCGTCGCGCCGGTCGCGGCTCCGTCCGGCGAGTCGACGCCAACGCCCACGGACGCGGCGGCAACGCCGCCGCGCAACGCGACGCCTCCGGCGTCGCCGGGTCCAGGGTCCGCGACCCTGGCGCTCGCGCCGCGCGGGGAACATTGGTTTTTGGAACTCGACGGGCGCGAGTGGCGGGTCGGCGGCATGGACAAGCTCGCGGGCGCGGACGCGCTCAAGCTCGCCGTGCGCCTGCGCGTGGGCGAGGCGTTCCACCTGGACACGCTCGACCTTGCGCGCGACCTCGACCGGCGGCGCTTCGTGGAGCGGGCGGCCGAGGAAACGCGGTTGCACGCCGATCTTTTGCGGCGGGACATGGGCCGGCTACTCCTCGCGGTGGAAACGACGATTGCGGCGCGCGCGGCGCAGGCCGCGCAGGACGCCGCCGCGCAAACGAGCGCGGGCGCGGCCGTGGCGCTCTCGCCCGAGGAGAAGGCGGAGGCCTTGGCGTGGCTGCGGGCTCCGAACCTGGTCGCGCGGTTGCGCGACGCCTTCCGGCGCGCGGGCGTGGTCGGCGAGGAAAACAACTCGCTTCTCGGTTACCTCTGCGGCGTGTCGCGGCTCCTGGACAAGCCGCTGGCGGCGATCCTGCAAAGCCCCAGCGCGGCGGGAAAGACGACGGTGATGGACTCGATCCTGGCGTTCTTCCCCGAGGAATGCCGGGTCAAATACTCCGCGATGACGGGGCAATCGCTCTTCTACATGGGCGACTTTGACCTACGGCATAAGATCCTCGCCATCGTCGAGGAGGCGGGCGCGGAAAAGGCCAGCTACGCGCTAAAACTCCTGCAGTCCGAGCAAGAGCTGCGGATCGCGAGCACGGGCAAGAACCCGCAGACGGGCCGGATGGAGACGCAGGAATACCACGTCGAGGGGCCGGTCATGATCATGCTGACAACGACGGCCATCGACCTGGACGAGGAGCTGCAAAACCGCTGCCTGACGCTCGCCGTCGATGACTCGCCCGAGCAAACCGCGCGCATCCACGCGGTGCAGCGGGAGCGCCGCACGCTGGCGGGCCTGGTCGCGAAGGCCGAGCGCGCCGACCTGCTCCGGCTCATGAAGAACGTGCAGCGCCTGCTTGAACCGCTGGAGGTCTTGAACGACTACGCGCCGCGGCTGATCTTCCCGACGGGCCAGGCGCGCAACCGGCGCGACCACGAGAAATACCTGACCTTGATCGACTCCATCGCGCTCATGCACCAGCACCAGCGGTCGAGGCGCACGCGGCCGGTCGCGGGCGGCAAGTCCATCGCCTACATCGAGGCCACGCTCGAAGACATCGCGCTTGCGAACCAGCTCGCGCCCGAGGTGCTCGGCCGCTCGCTCGATGAACTGCCGCCGCAGACGCGGCGCTTGCTCGACCACGTCCGCGCGCTGATCCGCGCGAAGCAGGCCGAGCCAGGGCAAAGCGCGAAGCTCGCGGCGACCTTCTCGCGGCGGGAGCTGCGCGAGTTTTGCGGCTGGAGCCTGACGCAGGTGCGTTTGCACCTCGAGCGCCTGGTCGAACTCGAAATCCTCGAGCTGCGGCACGGCCGCCTTGGCGGCAGCTTCGTTTACGAGCTGATGATCGACGCCGACGCGCCCGAGCACGTCGCGCACATCCGCCTGATCGACGTCGAGACGCTCCGCGGACGCGTGGGCGAAGACCACGCGCAGAACGGAGGCGGCGCCTTGCCGCATGGCTACGGCGCGGGGGTGGCGGGTTTTGGGCCGGGGGTGGCGGGCGAAACGGGGGAGGTGGCGGAGGGTGGCGGAACGCCCCCGCCACCCCTTCGCGCGCCCGATGATCTACAGAGGGAAAACGCGTCGCCGTCGCCGGAGGGTGGCGGGCTTGGCGGGAACGCGCATCAGGAGCCGGCCGCGTCGGCGGTGGCGTAGTCGCGGGCGCATCGTAGCCATGCCGCGCAAAGGCCAACGCAGCCCGAAGCCCGCCTTGCCCGGAGACACGCGCGACGCGGCGGGCTTCGCCGCGCTCCTCGCTGAATACCTCGCGTGGTTGAAGGTGCGGAACTACTCGGAGGCGACGGGCCGCAACCGCGCGCACTACGTGGGCGACTTTATCAAGTGGGCGCACGAGCGCGGGCTCTCGCGGCCGTCGGAGGTGACGAAACCCGTCCTCGAATCTTACCAGCGGTGGCTCTTCCACTACCGCAAGGCGGACGGAAAACCGCTGTCGGTGCCGAGCCAGTTGCAGCGGCTTTTGCCGGTGCGCGCCTGGTTTAAATGGCTGTGCCGGCAAAACCATCTGCAGGCGAACCCGGCCGCCGACCTCGACTTGCCGAGGGCGGAAAAGCGCCTGCCGAAACACATCCTGAACGCGGCCGAGGCCGAGCGCGTGCTCGCCGTGCCGGACCTCGCGAGCGGCGACCCGCTGGCCTTGCGCGACCGCGCCTTGCTGGAGGTGCTTTACTCGACGGGCATGCGGCGGATGGAGGCGATCAACCTGAAGCTCCACGACCTGGACGCGGAGCGCGGAACGGTGATGGTGCGCCAGGGCAAGGGCCGCAAAGATCGCATGATCCCGATGGGCGCGCGGGCCTTCGCTTGGGTCGCGCGCTACGTCGAGGAGGCGCGCGGAAAACTGCTCGCCGGGCCGGACGACGGCACCGTCTTCCTTACCAGCCTCGGCACGCCCTTGGAGCCGGGACGCTTGACCCAGCTGGTGCGCGACGTGATCGACGCGGCCGAGGTCGGGAAGCGCGGAAGCTGCCACCTCTTCCGGCACACCTGCGCGACGCTCATGCTCGAGAACGGCGCCGACGTGCGGTTTATCCAACAGCTGCTCGGCCACGCGAAGCTCGAGACGACGCAGATTTATACACAGGTGAGCATCCGCACGCTGAAGGAAGTCCACACGCGCACCCATCCGGCCGCCAGGGTCGAGGCCTCCGCGCTGCCCGCGTCGCCGCCGACGGTGGCGGACGACGGGCTTGCCGTCGGGTGAAAGCCGGCCATTTTATGCCCATGATATTTGCCGAGATTAAGCCGCAGATCGAGCAACTCGACCCCGAGGAGCGCCTGAAGGCCCTGGCGTTCCTCAAGCACTTGGTGCGGGCGAACAATCCCGAGTATCAGGCGGAACTTGCGCGGCGGCATGCGGAAATGGACGCGGGGCAAAAAGTCCGCTGGACCGACCTTAAGCGCGATCTCGGCCTGTCCTGAGCGTGGCGGCCTACGAGCTGGTTTTTAGCCGCGCCGCCGCCGAGGCCTTCGCGGCCTTGCCGAAAGCGCGGCAGCGCCGGGCGGCGGTGGTGCTGGATGGCCTGCGCGGCCTGGCGCACGCGCCGGGCGACCTGCGGCAGCGTGGCGAGGACGGGCGAGTCCATGAGGTGCATCTTTTGGGCGAGTGGTTGCTGACGACCTGGACCGACCACGCCGCGCGGGAAATCCGCGTGGTGGCCTTGGAGCACGCCGACGAGGGTTGACCCCGCCCCGGGGCGCGAACGCCCGGGAAACGCGACGCAAACAGGTTCGCCGCCTCTTCCTTTAGCCGCCTGATTGGTCGCCGTGTTGCTGCGGCTGATCACGCGTCTGGTTTTGCTCCTCGTCCTGGGCGTCCTCGCGTCCGGCGTAGTTAGCGCTCGGATACAAGACCGCGTCTGGCCCCCGGCCGCGTCGGCCGAAAAACTCGCGTCGTGGGGTGAGGACCCGGAAACCGCCGTTTTGCGCCAGGCGGCGGCGATGCAAGCCGCTGAAACGCAACAGGCGGCGTCATCGCTCGGCTACGAAACCGCGTCGGTGCGCTCTCTAGCCCCAGAGAA
>CAMLNJ010000185.1 GCA_946481225.1 uncultured Verrucomicrobiota bacterium
CGGCCTTGCCGCCAGCGTCACCACCGCCTCCCTCGCCTCCGCAGCCGCCACGACGGGAGCGGCCGTCGCCACCACCACCGGAACCTTCGCCGCCGCCATGAGCACCGCCAAAATCGCCGCCACCACCGCAGCCGCCGGACTCGTCGTTTTCTCGCTCGGCGTCGCCGTCCTCCCGAACCCGGCCGACACTCACGAATCCCCGGCCGCAGCCGCCCCCGCCTCCCTCTCCGCCGCCGGGCTCGCCGCCATCCTGCACCCCTCCCGCCTCTCGCAAACGGAGGCCGCCGACGCCCTCTCCGCCTACCTCGCCCTGCCGCCCCTCGCGGAAAAAGCCCCCGAGGCCGACACCGCCGCGCGCGCCGCCATTCTCCGCCGTCTTCTCGTCGTCCTGCCCCCCGGCTGGTTTCAGCGCCTTCTCGACGGCACCTCCGCCCGCCCCGGCGGACCCGAAGCCCGCCTCCGCCGCCTCGCCTTCATCGCCTGGACCGAACTCGACGCCCCCTCCGCCGCCCGCTGGATCGCCACCCAATCCCCCGGCCCCGGCATCGACGCCAAGGCCCGCCAAAACCTCACCACCGCCGCCGCCCTCGCCTGGTCGGACGCCGCCTTCACCCCCGCCTACGAATGGGCCGACACCCTCTCCGACTTGCGCGAGCCCATCCTGCGCGCCCTCCTCACCCGGCTCGCCGACACCGAGCCCGAGCGCGCCCTCGAGCTGGCCCGGGCCGGCGGCGAACCGTTCTTCCTCTCCGTCCGACGCGATCTCTTCGCCGCCTGGGCCAAAAAAGATCCCGGCCCCGCCGTCCGCTCCCTCGGCGCCGCCATCTTCGAACCCGGCAAGAACGTCGACAACTACCAGCTCTCCCAAGCCCTCGCTCGCTGGGGCCGCGCCGAGCCCGCCGCCGCGCTTGATTGGCTTTTCGCCCAGACCTACCAAACCCGCGAGGACAACCAGGAGCTTCTCCGCCTCATGGTCGGCCAAGCCGCTCTCGGAGACTCCCCCGCCCCCCTCGCCGAGGCCCTCCGTAAACACCCCGGCCTCGTCAATCCCGCCGACACCCTCCGTTGGCTGCTCAACGGCTGGGCCAAAACCGACTCCCCCGCCGCCCTCGCCTGGCTCGACAACCTGCCCGACGCCGACGAGCGTATCAGCCTCGCGACCGAAGCGTTGTGCATATGGAACAGCGACGAACCCGGGACCAATCTCCCCCTCGCCCTCTATCTTCCCGCCGGCCCGCGACGCAGCCACGCCGTGAAGCAGATTCTCGAACGCTGGGTCAAGGACTCCCCCAACGCCGCCCTCGCCTGGCTGCACTCCCGCGATGAGCCCGACTTGGCCGAACTCGCCGCCCCGCTCGAGGCCATCCTGCTCGGCGACACCGCCCGCGCCACCCCCGCCGCCGCCATCTCCGCCTGGGGAAAACTTCCCGTCGGCCCGGCCAAGACCGCCGCCTCGACCGCCATCGCCTCCGCCTGGGGCGAACGCGACCCCGCCGCCGCCGCCCAGTGGTGGCTCGCTCAACAAACCGCCACATTCGACTCCTCCCGTCTCTCCATACCCTTCGACCAAGACCGAACCCTCACGCCGCTGCTCGCCGACTGGAGCCGCCGCGATCCCGATTCGTTCCTCTCCTGGGCCGAACAACAAAGCGCCCCCAGCCTCCGCGCCCACGCCCTCCACACGCTCATCACCGACTTCGACTTCGACTACAAAGGCGTGGACGCGCCTCCGGCCCGAGCCACCGCCGAGCGCATCGTCCGCGTCGCGGAGAAATACCCCGACCTGATGCTGCTCGAAAACCACCTGCGTCGCTGGTCTCAACGCGACCCCGCCGGCGCTCGCGAGTGGGTCTCCGCCAACGAGGCGATTTCTCCCGAACACGCCGCCCGTCTCCTGCCGCATCTGAGCCCCGCCAGCCCCTGAGCATCCACCATGCGCCCGGTCCTCATCGCCGCCCTGCTTTTCGGCTCGTCCCTCGGAGCCACCCTCGCTTGGAAACATCGCCGGCCGCGGCCCGCGCCCGTCGCGCCAGCCGCACCTGCGCCTTCCTCGCCGACGAACGCCCGCGCCGAAACCGACGCCCTCGCCCCTCGGCCGCATCTCTCCTCTCGCGATGCCGGCCACGCCCTTTCCGCCTGGCTCGCCCTGCCCCGCGCCCCCGGCGCCCGCGCCAACCACGCCGTCCGCGCCGAGGCCCTGCGCGCGCTTCTTTCCCGTCTGCCCGAAGCCGAGTTTCCCCGCCTGCTCGACTCCATCCTTCGCCTGGAGGACGAAGCCCGCGACAACCTCCGGCGCCTCGCCTTCGACACCTGGGCCGACCTCGACCCCGCCGCCGCCGCCCGCTGGGCCGCCGCCGCCGGCGCCCCCGCCCGCAATCTCGCCCGCCAGGCCGCCAAAGCCTGGGCCCTCCGCGATCCGCTCTCCGCCCTCGCCTGGGCCTCCGCCCTGCCCGACGAAACCCTCGCCATCGATCTCGCCGCCACGGTCATCGGCCAGCTCCCGCCCGGCGACCTCACGCGCGCCCTCGGCCTCATCGAGACCCGCGGCCCCGTCTTTCGCGACGCCCTCGCGGCCACGCTCTTTCGTCCCCTCTCCAAGACCGACCCCGCCGCCGCCGTCCGAGCCTTCGGGCCGACGATGTGGCGTCGCGGCACCGAGATCTGGCAACTCGACACCGCCCTCGCCGCCTGGGCTCGCACCGACCTCGATGGCGCCCTCGCCTGGCTCTCCGCCCAACCCCGCGCGCAAGAGCTCCCCAACATCGCCGCCCGCCTCGGCACCGACGACGTCAGCCGCGCCCGCCTCGGCGCCGCCCTCCTCGGCCGGGCCGACTTCCCCATGCGCCAGGCCGCCCTCGGCGAACTCGTTTCCGATTGGGTCGAGAAATCCCCCGCCGCCGCCCTCGCCTGGCTCGACACCGTCAAAGATCGGGAACTCCGCGAGCGTATCCTCGAACTCGCTACCCGCGGCTACTCCGCCGAGCATCCGGAGGCCGACCTCCCTCTCATCCTCGCCCGGGTGCCGAGTCCGGACCGCGATTCGACCGTCGCCCTTCGGCTCGAAAAATGGGCCGCGATCTCGCCGCAGGCCGCCCTGGCCTGGATCGCCGCGCAAAAGGACGCCTCCGTCGCCAAGGCCGCTCCCCTCGTCCATGGCACCATCCTCGGCACCCTCGCGGTCGAGTCGCCGGATGCCGCCGTCCGCGAATGGAGCGCCCTCTCCGATCCCGCCACCCAAGCCGCCGCGCTCGGCCCCATCGTGGAAGCCTGGTCGCGCGCCGCCCCCGAAGCCGCGCTGCGCTGGGGCACCGAAAAGCTGCTCGCGTCCGGCGGCACCGTCGCCACCTGGCAAAGCGTCCCGCTCCAGACCTGGGCCGCCCAAAATGCCTCCGCCGCGATTTCGTGGGTCGAAAGCCACGCCGACGAGAAAGTCCGCCGCGGCCTGTTTCACGCGCTCGGCGGCGGATGGGAGCAACGGATGCCCCCCGATCGCGCGGCGCAGCTGTATTCGCAAATCGGATCTCCCGCCCTGCGCACCGAGTTCCTCACCAACCACCTCACGATCTGGCTGAAATCCTCCCCCGCCGCCGCCCGCGCCTGGCTCGAAAAATCCGACGCCCTCACCCCCGAGCAAGCCGCCGCCCTACTCGCCACCCAGTAAGGCAGCCTCCATGGACTGCGGCGACATGTCGCCGCCTTCGACGAGCCGACGCGTCGGCTCGCCCTCCGCCCGCCGCTTTCCGCCCGCCCCACTTTCCCTGTTCGGTTTCGCCCCAGGCGGGTGTTAATGGGAAGAACACCATGCAAGACGACGCCGCGCTTCTCCGCAGCTACGCCGAGGACCACTCCGAGGAGGCCTTCACCGAGCTCGTGAACCGCCACCTCGGCCTCGTCTATCACGCCGCCCTGCGCCAATGCGGAGGCAACCGCCACCACGCCGAAGAGGTCGCCCAACTCGTCTTCACCGATCTCGCGCGAAAAGCCGACGCGCTCTCACGCCGCCCGCTTCTCGTCGCCTGGCTCCACACCAGCGCCCGCTACGCCGCGTCCCACCTGCACCGCGCCGAAGCGCGCCGCCTCGCCCGCGAACACGCGGCCTTCGCCATGCACGACACCGAAGCAGGACTCGCCCCCGAGCCCGCCGTCGAGTGGGAGCGCCTCCGCCCGCTCATCGACGAAGCCCTCCAAAGCCTCGGCGAACGCGACCGCGCCGCCGTTCTCATGCGCTTTTTCGAAAACCGCTCCTACGCCGAGCTCGCCGCCTCGCTCTCCGTCTCCGAGGACGCCGCCCGCGTCCGCGTGAACCGCGCCCTCGAAAAACTTCGCTCCTCCCTCTCCCGCCGCGGCCTGGTCTCCACCTCCGCCGCGCTGTCCCTCGCACTCGCCCAGCCAGCCCTCGCCGCCGCGCCCGCCGGCCTCGCCGCCCAAATCGCCGCCTCCTCGCTGGCCGCCGCCACCTTCGCCGGCGCCTCGACCGGGCTCGTCTCCGCCGCCTTCCTCGCGACCGCCAAAATCGCGGGCGCCACCACCGCCGCCATCACCCTCCTCTCCCTCGGCGTGGTCCTCCACCAAAACGCCTCCGCCCCGCCCGAAGCCACCGCCACCCGGACGTCCGCCCTTTCCGCCGCCGAACTCGCCGCGATCCTCCACCCCGCGCGCCTTACGCCGGTCGACGCCGACTCGGCCCTCGCCGCCTACCTCGCCCTCCCCGCCCTCGCCGAAAACGCCGCCCAGACCGAGTTCCTCGAACGCTCCGCCCGCCTCCGCGCCTTGCTGACCGTCCTGCCCGCCGAACACCATGCCCGGCTCCTCGCCGCCACCTCGACGCGTATCGGCGTCCCCGAAGATCGCCTCCGCCGCATCGCGTTCGCAGCCTGGACCGAACTCGACGCCCCCGCCGCCGCCCGCTGGGCCGCCGCACAGGAAAACAGCCCCACCCTCGACGGCGACCAGCGCGCCGAACTGGCCACCGAGGCCGCCCTCGCCTGGGCCCGCGCCGATTTCAACGCCGCCTACGCCTGGGCAACGGCGCTGCGGCCCGACCTCGCCCGCCACATCGGCGGCCGGCTCCTCGCCCGTCTCGTCCGCACCGACGCCGCACGCGCGCTCACCCTGGCCCGCGCCGGCGACCTCGCCTACTTCGACGCAGTCCGCCCCGGGATTTTCGAAGCGTGGCTCGAACACGACCCCGCCGCCGCGTTCCAGACCCTCGGCGCGGAGATGTTCGCCGCCCCCGGCGACCGCGTCAGCCTTCCCCGCCACCTCGCGCGCTGGGCTTCGCGCGATCCGCAGGCCGCCCTAGCCTGGCTCGACACCCAAGCCCCCGGCGAACCCTACCAGCGCACCAACCAACTCGGTTCGCTCATCAGCGACTTCGCCGACAAAAACCCGCCGCCGGACTTCGCCGCCTTCGCCGCCGCGCTCACGTCCCGCGCCAAATCCGGCTTTGGCCGCAACCGCCTGGAGCAGTTCCTCCGCTCTTGGATGGAGCGCGACAGCTCCGCCGCCCTTCGATGGCTCGACACCCTGCCGGACGCGTCTCTGCGCGAGGAAATTGTCCGCGAGTCCGTGCTCTACGCGGCCTACGACAACCCAAGGGACATCCTCACGCTCGCCCGCCGCCTGCCCGCCGATGCGAAGCGCGCCCAGGCAATCGACAAGATCCTCGGCGACTGGAGCCGAAAAGCCCCCGACGACGCCCTCGCCTGGCTCGAAAGCGCCGAGGGCGCCGAACTCGCCGGCTCCGAAACCGCCCAGGTCGTCCGCATCGGCATCGTCGCCCAAAAGAATCCCGCCGCCGCCCTCGCCGCCTGGAATGCCATCGGATCCGAGGACACCCGCCGCGGCATCGCGCCCGCCCTCGCTCGCGCATGGGCGTTGACCGAACCGGACGCCGCCGCGGCCTGGCTCTTCGCCCAGATCCCGGACAGACCAAACTTCAGCGATCCGGAAACCTATCGGTCGCTCACCCCCGACGAGCGCCAAGCCTACGGGAAGCGCATGGGGCCCTACTCCGCGTATCCACATGCCTACGACACGATCAGCGCCAAATGGATCGCCCGCGATCCCGACGGCTTCATCGAATGGGCGCAGAGCCTTCCCTCTTCAGTCCAGCAACGAAGCGCGCTTCACAGCCTATCCTGGGCAGCGGCCAGGCAGGCCAACGCCGACCAACCCGATCCCGCCAAGCGCCTCGCCTTGATCGCCACGCTCCGCGATCTGGTGGTTGCTTTTCAACACTCTGGCAGCGCCGAGGAGCGCCTGGCGGCCATGGCGACCACACTTGGCGACCGCAGCGCTGTGGTCCTGGAAGAATGTACGGAGCACCTGGCCTACGCCGGGAACT
>CAMLNJ010000186.1 GCA_946481225.1 uncultured Verrucomicrobiota bacterium
GCCGGCGGAGACGCCCGCAGGCTCGCCGAACGCGGCGCCGGTGCTGCCCGCGGGGAAGAGGAGCTCCTGGCCGCGGTTGGTGCTGGTCGCGGTTTGCGCCGGGCGCGTGCCGATGTCGCCGCCGGTGTTTCCAATGGTGAAGGAGGAGCGGTAACCGGTCCAATTCTGGGTGCCGCCGCCGACCGCGCCGCTGGTGCTCATCGTCTCGCCGTTGACGCTCGAGTCGAGGGCGACGGGGGAGACGCCATGGGAGTCGTAGAGACCGAAGCACAGGGTGCGGAGGTTCGTGCCGCGCAGGGTGGCCCGGAGGCGAAGGTAATCGCCCACGGCGCCGAGCGCGACAGGCGTGTCGGAGAAGCGCGCCGCGGTTTCGACGATGGCCGATCCGGCGGGCGTGTTCCACGTGAGCGTGAGGGGACGGGCCTCGACCGTCTCCGTGGTGATCGGGTCGTCGCCGACGGAGCTGTTGGTCGCGGCGCGACCCGACATGATGAACCAGCTCGTGACGTCGGACGTGATCACGGCGGCGGAGTTGTTGAGCGTGTTGTTGGCGAAGGTGGTCGAGAAGACCGGGTTTTCGTTCGCGAGAACGACGCTGACGACCGAATCGTTGGAGGGGGCGCTGCCACCCTCGTTGGTGACGACGACATGGTAGGTGCCGGCGTCGGCGGAGGTGGCCGCCGCGATGGTGTAGGTCGAGCCGATGGCGCCGGAGATCGGTGCGTCGTCCTTATACCACTGGTAGGTCAGCGGAGCGGAGCCGGCGTAGGACGCGGCGAGCGTGACGCGATTGTCGGCATGCACGGTGAGCGCCGCCGGAGGCTGGGTGGTGACGGATGGGAGGACGACGTTGACGGTCACAAGCGCGCCGTCGCTCGGCGCGCTTCCGTAGGTGTTGGTCGCGATCACGGTGTAGGTGCCGGCGTCCGCGGTCGTGGCGCTGGCGACCTGGTAGGTCGAGGCGGTGGCACCGGGAATCGCCACGTCGTTCTTATACCACTGATACGAAGGCGCGGGCAGGCCGGAGGCGGTGACGGAGAGGTTGATCGCCTGGCCGACGTTGACCGTCGTCGGCGAGGGATGGCCGGTGATGGCGGGCGCCGCGGTGTTGATCGTGACGGCGACGGTATCGCTGGTGTCGGAGCCTTGGGAGTTGGTCGCGACGACCTTGTAGTTGCCGGCATCGTCGGCGGTGGCGTTTTCGACGGTGTAGGTGGCGGACGTCGCCCCGGAGATCGGGGCGTCGTTGCGATACCACTGGTAGGAGGGCGTCGGAACGCCGGAGGCGAGCGCGGCGAGGGTCAGCGTGGTGCCGGCGTCGACGTTTTGCGCGGTCGGCTGAGTGGTGATCGCGGGCGCGGAGAGGGACGACACGTTGACGGCGACGGTCGAGCTCGTTTCCGAGCCGTAGGCGTTGGTCACGACGACATAATAGTCGCCGGTGTCGGCGGAGCTGGCGGAGGAGACCGAATAGGTGGCGGAGGTGGCGCCGGAGACGGGCGATCCGTCCTTGAACCATTGATACGAGAGCGCGCCGGAGCCGGCCGCGACGACCGAGAGGCTGCCCGGGCCGCCTTGCGGGAAGTTTTGCGCGGTCGGCTGGTCGGTGATGCGAGCGATGTCGGAGTTGCGCGCGGTGACCTTGAGGGCGGCGACCTGGAGGTTGGGGGTGCCGTTGACGCGTCCGCCAATGGCGATGGCGTCGAAGCTCGAGGTGATGGCGCCGGGCTGCGCGGTCACTCCGGTGGTGGAGCCGCTCGCCGAGTAGAGCACGGTGGAGGTGCCCGCGGTCTTGATCGTGTAGGTGAAGGCGAAGGTCGTGGCGTTGTTGCGCGTGATGCGATAAACGAAGTCGAAGGCGTCGCTGCCCGACGCCGCCGTCCACGTGACGCTGGTGGCGGAATTGACCACGGTGCCGACGTTGATCGCGGAGGGCGAATTGTAGGCGCCGGTTCCGACCGAAAGCAGCTCGTAGCAGTTGTAGCCGGGCGAACCGGTCTGGGCGGCGCGGGCCTTGAAGTCGCCGTTGACCGAGCCGCCGAGCGACATCGCGCGATAGC
This sequence comes from uncultured Verrucomicrobiota bacterium, assembly GCA_946481225.1. The sequence goes on from CAMLNJ010000186.1 coordinate 2,061, forward strand.
CGGTCCAGCCGACGGTGCCGCCGGCGGCGACCTGGCCGGTGACGCTGGTGAAGCCGCCGTTGAGCAGGGCGACGCCATCCGCGCGCGTGACCAAGGGGTCGACGCCGCCCGAGTTGAAGAGGCCCATCGCGATGTTGCTGAGGCCGATCGTGTAGAAAGTGCCGCTGAGCTCGATGTAGTCGCCGTCGGCCGCGAGGCTGATCGGCGCCTGGGTGACGCGGCCCATGAACTCGATGACCGCCGAGCTCGAGCCGGTGGTCGAGGAAAGGATGATGCCGTTCGCGCCCGCGGCGAGGGCGCCGTTGGCCTTGTTGTATCCGCCATACCACGTCGCGCCGGTCGGAGAAATCACGCTCGGCGAAACATTCGTGGTGTTGGCGGCGCCCGAGAAATCGGCGTTGAAAACCACGGGATCGGCGAAACCGGCGACAGGCACCAACGCGCAGAGCGTGGTCCGCAGAGTCGCCCGCAGGCGACGAAGGAACGGGGCGTGATACGACTTCATGGGAAAGGGCGGGCCAAGATGTGCCGGGGCGGATTCGGGCACGGATGCGGGAACCGTCTCGGGGGGGTTATAACCGGAAGGGGAAGGGGTAAGGCGCGCCATCGTGCGTCGCGCGTCTTCCGCGCCACAAACTCCGCCGCGCGCGCATCGTTGAACACTTCCCCGCGGCGCCTCCGCGCCGGGCCCATTGCTCAACAATGCCTCGCTCGGCGGCTTTGCGAAGGGCGGTCGGCCCGACGAGTCCTCGGCGCGCATCCCCGCCGTCTTCGGTGGCGCTCCCCTCGCGCCGAAGACGTATGCCCCAACCCCCGACCCCGATTGTCCATCATGTATCCGCGATCCTTCGCGCCCCGAGCGGGCGCCGCGGGCGGCCTGCTTCTTGCCGCCCTTTGTCTGCCCGAACGCCTCCCCGCCGCGCCCTCCCCCGGCTCCGTGATCTCGCTCCGCGACGGCCATTACGCCAAGTGGGTTTCCGCCAACAACGGCACCACCGCCGAGCGCCTGCTCGTGGCCAACGTCACCGCCGCGCCCACCGACTGGGAAAAGTTCACCGTCGTCGATGCGGGCGGCGGTCTCGTCGCCCTGCGCTGCGTCGCCAACAACCTCTACGTCTGCGCCGAAAGCGGCGGCGGCGCGACGATGCGCGCCAACCGAAGCGCCATCGGCTCGTGGGAGAAATTCAGCTGGATCGACAACGCCGACGGCACCGCCTCCCTGCTGGCCGGCGTCAACTCGCGCTACGCCTGCTCGGAGGGCACGGGGGTGACCGCGAACCGGACCGCGATCGGCGCGTGGGAAAAATTCACCGCGTCCGGCGCCGCCCCGGTCGGCTTCGCCTCCGTCAACGCGCTCGGCAACAACGGCACCACGGGCGGTGCGGGCGGCGCCGTGGTCACCGCCACCACCCGCGCGCAGCTGATCCAATACGCGGGCGACGACATGCCGCGCGTCATCCAGATCCCGCAGGGCACGGTCATCGACCTCGCCGACGGGACCTACAGCACCGGCACCAAAACCGTGGGCCGCTACGGCGGCGTCTACTACTGCGGGGAGATCAACAACGTGGTGCAGGAGAACGGCGGCGTGAGCGTCGGCGCGAACAAAACCATCATCGGCCTCGGCACGGGCGCGAGCCTGGTCGGGCACGGCCTGCGCATTTCAAACAAGGCCAACGTCATCGTCCGCAACCTGACGATCTCGGACATCAACACCGGCATCGTGGAGGCGGGCGACGGCATCACCGTCGACGGCTCGCACCACGTCTGGATCGACCACTGCACCTTCCGCCGGATCAGCGACGGCTACATCGACGTGATCGGCACGAACCCGCATTACCTCACGATTTCGTGGTGCCACTTCGACGGCTACGATCTCGAGGTGTGCAGTCCGCACCAGCATCACTACGTCTCGGCGGTCGGCTCCGGCGCGCGGGCGACGCTGCACCACAACTACTACGACCGCGGCAGCGGGCGGAATCCTCGTATCAGCGGCACGGGCACGATGGTGCATGCCTTCAACAACTACTACCGCGACATCAGCTTCTACTGCCTCTCCTCCGAGGACGGCGCGCAGACGCGGCTGGATCGCTGCTACTACGAAAACAGCCAGCGGCCGCATTACTACGATTGGGATCTCTCGAGTCCGGCAGGAGCCGGGGCCTTGCAGAGCGTCGTCTCGGAAAACGTCTACACCGGCGTCTCCGCGACGAGCCGTCGCGAGGTCGGCGGCACGGTATTCGACCCGGCGAGCTACTACAGCTCCTCGCCGCAGCCCGCCTCCGAGGTGAAGGCGGCGGTGCTCGCGGGCGCGGGCGCCGGCAAGATGTAGGCGGACGCGGCTCGCGCCGTGCCGCTTCGTTTATGCAAAAAAAGGCGGGGCTCCGAAAAGAGCCCCGCCTTTTTCGTTCGTGGCTCGGCAAAAACTCACTCCGTGGCGCGCAGACGGGCGAAGAGGCGGGGGCCGGTGAACGGGATCGTGATGCGGACGGTCTCGTGGTCGGGGTCGATGAGCTGCACGAGCTGGAAGCCGTTCACGTAGTTGCCGACGCTGAATTGAAGCGTGCCGGCCGCGCCGACCGTCGGCGTGAACTTAACGTAAGCGATGCCCTCGGCGCCGGACGCGAAGGCGTCGCGAAAGGCGCCGCCACCCGAGGTCGTGGTGGTCTTGGTGCCGCCGCCGTTTGCCGCGGCGACGGTGATGGTGGAGGTCTGACCGTCCTGGTCGCCGTGGGCGTAGACGTAGAGCTGATAGGTGCCGGCGGGCAGGCTGCTGGCGGTGATGGTGTAGGTGTTGCCGAAGAAATAATCCTGCATGAGGAGCGCGGGATTCGGCGTGCCGGCGGTGGTGTTGCTCCACGCGGAAAAGCCGCCCTAGCTCGACACCGCGACGTCCACCGCGGTGGCGGCGCCGGCGTAATCCTTCGCGTCGGTAACAGACGTCGTTGTGGTTGTGATACCGTTCCACGTGGTGCCGCCGCCGGGGGCGGCGGCGAGGCCGGTGTAGTTGTTCGCGACGGAATTGTTGACGTCCACGTTCAGGCAAAGGCCGATGGAGGGGATGACCTCGATCTCGGCGTCCACGCCGCCGACACGGGTGGTCCACGCGGAAAGATCCGCGGAGGTCTCGACCGCGACGGGCACGGCCGCGGCGGCGATGGCGCGCTGGTATTCGAGCACGAGCTGCTTGCCGTCGACGGTGTCCACCACGGTGACCAGAGGCAGCAGACCGATGTCGGGCGCGGAGGGATTCCCGCCGAGGACGTATTCGAGGAGGTTCGCGACGCCGTCTCCGTCGGCGTCGGCGGAGGCAAAGCCGGACGCGGCGCCGTCGAGGCCGAAGCCCTCGGCCCAGAGCGCGAAGGGCGTGAGCGCGGTGAGCGAGACCGCCGAGGAAGTGGCGCTGCCGCTACCGTTGGTCACGACGCAGTCGTAGGAGCCCGCGTCGGCGAGTTGAACGGAGGCGATGGCGTAGATGGCGCTCGTCGCGCCGGGGATGGGCGCGGTGTTTTTGCGCCACTGGTAGGTGAGCACCGGGCTGCCGGAGGCCTCGACCGAGAAGGTCGCGCCCTGGCCGATGGCGACGCGTTGCGCAACGGGATGGGCGACGATGCTCGGGGCGACGTCGTTATCCACGTCAGGCGTCCAGCCGGAGAGATCGGCGGAGAAGTAGGCGTGGCCGAAAATCGCCGCGAGGGTGTAGTCGGCGGGGTTGATCGTGAGGACGGTGCGGTTGCCTGTGCCGCCGGGGCTGACGAGCGAGGCGTCGGTGGGAGACATCGTGCTCGAAGTGTAGTCAGGGTCGACGGTGTTGAGCCAGTAGGCGCCGGCGCCGCGGCGCTGCTCGGGCGTGGGCGCGGCGCCGCCGGCGACGAGCGTGTTGCCGTATTCGACGGCGCGGGCGGTGTTCTCGCGTCCATCCCACTCGGACCAGGCCTTGGTGGTGATGTGCGCGCCGAGCTGGCTGTTGATGATGGCGACGTGGCCGTCCTGGCGCCAGGGGCGGCAGAAGGTCGTGGTGTTCACGCCGACGTCGTAGGGGTAGCCGTTGGCGACGAGGGCGCGGGGGAAGCGACAGTCGAGAAAAACTTCGCCGTAGGGCTGGGCGTAGGGCGTGCTCGGCGCGCAGATGGGGCCGCCGGTGTTGCGGATCTGCACGATGTCGCACTGGTCGAAAACGGCGAGGGCGTCGCCGTAAATGAAGTCCACGCTGCCCCATATCTCGCAGTTGTAGAAGTAGGCGATGCCGGTGATGCCGTAGTAGGTGTCCTGGCCGCCCTTGAT
>CAMLNJ010000187.1 GCA_946481225.1 uncultured Verrucomicrobiota bacterium
CCCTCCACTCGCAGAGCGCCAGCGATGGTCTGAATTCTTTCCCAGACACACCCTAGCGCCGAGGCGGCAGCATATCTCGCCCCGCCTTCGCCGCAACTCGTCGAACGCGTCAGGACGCTCCCCCTTCGGTGCGCGACGCCGTGCCGGCCGGCTCCGCTTCATCCAGGCAACGGCGCACCTCGTCGTCGCTCGTCTGGCCGAAGTGCTCATACCAAAGGCCGACCGCGTGGAACGGTTCCGGGCGCAACGGACACACCATCTCGTCGACCAGCGCCTCCATCGCCGCGACGCTGTCCGGCGCGCCGACCGGCACGCCCGCCACCAGCCGCGCCGGCCGCTGCGAGGCGATCGCCTGGACCGCGGCGCGCAGACTCGCGCCCGTCGCCAGACCGTCGTCGATCACGAGCACGACCCGGTCCTCCAACCGCAACGCCGGGCGCCCCGCCCGATAAAGATCCTCCCGCCGTCGCAACTCGGCCGCCTCGCGCGCAAGCACCGCCTCCAGCTCCGCGCGGCTCACCCCGCCCTCGCGCAGCACCTCCTCGTTGACCACCCATGCGCCACCCGACGCGAGCGCGCCCATCGCCAGCTCCGGCTGCGACGGCAGGCCAAGTTTGTGCACGATAAAAACATCCAGCGGCGCATGCAGCGCGCGGGCCACCTCGAACGCCACAGGCACGCCGCCGCGGGGAATCCCGAGGACCACGGTGTCGGCGCGCCCGGCGTAGGCGCGGAGGCGGCGCGCGAGCGCGCGCCCCGCCTCCGCGCGGTCCCGGTAGGGTTGAGGAGCGGTGTTCATGGATGGAGCCCGCTCAAGGCGCCGAGATGCTCGCGAAACCACGCGATCGCGAGATCGGCCACCGCGTCGAGGCAGCCGGGCTCTTCGAAGAGGTGGGTGGCGCCCGGCACGATCACGAGCCGCTTTTCGCAACGAAGCTCCTCCAAGGCCCGCCGATTCAAATCAAGCACGGCCTCGTCGCGGCCGCCGACGATCAGGAGGGTGGGCGCCCGCACGCGGCCAAGCGCCTCGCCGGCCAGGTCCGGCCGGCCGCCGCGAGAGACGACCGCCGCCACCCCGTTCGCATCCTCGGCCGCCGCGCACAAGGCCGCCGCCGCTCCGGTGCTCGATCCGAAGTAGCCGAGGCGCAGGGAGCGTTCCATCGCGAGCCCGGTGGCGAAACGCGACGCGGCGAGCAGACGGCGCGTCAACAAAGGGATGTCGAAACGGAGATCACGTCCCGCCCCGCCCGGCTCCGCATCCTCCGGCAGCAGGTCGAAAAGCAGGGTGCCGAGGCCCGCCGCCTGAAACTTGCTCGCAACGTGCCGGTTGCGGGGACTGTGGCGGCTGCTTCCGCTGCCGTGGGCGAACAAGACCAGCCCCTGCGCCGCGTGCGGGACGACACAGTCGCCGGGAAGCCATGTGCCATCCGCGGCGATGCGGACGGACTTCGTTTGCCTGATGGCGTTGGACGCGGTGGCGGATGACGGGGTCATGGTGTGGGCTCCGGCGCCGTTTCCGTGGTGCCAGAGAGAAAGAAAGAGAGAAAAAGAGAGAGGTGATGTTCGACGACGCCCGCCCGAGGGCGGAGCGCCGTTCAAACCGGCTGCGAGACTTCCCGGAGCGCCTCGGCGCCGAATTCGGGACTCGAACGCACGGCGAGATCGCCGAGCGACACGATACCGACGAGGCGTTTTCCCCGATTGAGGACGGGCAGACGACGCACCTGCTTCTCTTCCATCAAGTGGGCCGCCTCCTCCACGCCCTGATCCTCGAAAATATAGATGATGCCCTCGGTCATCGCCTCGCGGACGGTGGTGCGGTTTGGATCCTTGCCTTCCGCGATCGCGCGCAAGGCCAGATCGCGGTCGGTGATCATTCCGACCAGACGCGCGTTTTCGCAGACGGGGATGGCGCCCACGTTGAGATCCCGCATCAGACCTGCGGCTTCGACGAGCGTGCTTTCCGGCCCGATACAGCGCACATCGGTGGACATGATTTCTTGGATTTTCATGATGCGCCGATTCTAGACCGGACGGCGCCGCGCGACCATGGGGAGGCCCTAGGCCGCGCCCGCCCGATGCAGTGGGATGCGCTTTCCCGTAGCAAAGCCTGCGCCGGTCTCGTCATCCACCCCGCCCCCGCGTGGAAAATCGCGCCAAGCCCCCGCAGGACATCCCCCCAAACGCCTCCGCCGCTCGCGCGAGGGAAAGCCTATCAAGCGCCGGGGCGAGCCGTTTGCCAAAGGTGTGCCCATGGCAGGGCATCACCAGCACCCGTTCAAAACCGGCCCGCAGGAGGCGCCGCACCACCGCGTGAGCCCTCGGGTGGGAAGGATTGAAGGCACCCCCATAAAGGGCCACGTCGTGTTTGCCCGCTGGCATGTTCACGCCTCGACGAGTTCAACGCCGGCGCCGCGCAGGCGCTCCAGCATATCGGGGACGTCGGTCGGTTTGAGGGTAGAGCGCCAGCGATACCCCGGTTTATTTACAAGACACAGCCTACTTGATCAATCCCCAGAGCTTGTAAGCCGCCGCGGCGATCGGTTTCGCCCATGCGGGAGTGGCTGCAAGCTCGGCGGGGCCAGGAAACACCAGTTCCCCCTCCTGAACCGAAAGCACCAACTTGGGCTCAGGTGTTTTTTGGGGCGGGGCTTCCACTGAATTGTCGAACACCCGCAATTCGTGAACGTGCGGGAGCAAGCGAATGAGGTTCCGCCGGCTTCCGATCCAACGGCGACGAATGTCTGCATCTGAAATAGGATGACCTCCCTTGGACACGCGGGCAGCCACTCGCTCGATGTGAAGCTCCACGCTCTCGAGCCCCACGAACCAAACATGGAGCCGATAGCCTTTGGCCGCAGCCTGAACGAGGATGTCCGTGATCGTCTGCCCACCAAGCGTGGATTCGAAAGTGAAGTCCTTTCCCGCAGCGATGGCCGCCTCCAACCGGCTCTTGCCATAGGCCCAGGCTTCGGCGTTCGCCTGCTGCTGGGGCAGACCGTTTTGATCGCGCAGGCGCCGAGCCAATTCATCCGGATTGAAATATTCGGCTCCCGCCGCACGTAGCTCCGCCCCGCCCACGCTGCTCTTTCCCGCCCCGTTCACTCCGGCCAAAACCGTGATCTCAGGTGGGGCGGTGGAGCCCCTGCGCGGTGATGCCGCCTTCTTGCGCATCATGGGCTAGGCTTGGCAGCCTTCCGCTTCGACACGCTCGGCTTCACTGCAGATGCCATGAAAAAGCCGGCGCGAGCAGCCCGATCTTTGGGGGTATGCATCGACGCAACCATCGCATCGAACTCTTCGGCCAAAATATCGAGCGCAACGGCGCGTCCGCCCTGTAACTGCTCATACTGCTCGGCGGTCAGAATGACGAACTCACGGCGGTTGTGGCGGGTCACGGCCACCGGTTCGCGCAAGGCGCGACGCACCACTTGGCCGAACTTGTTCTTCAAGGCGCTCGCCGTCACATCCGCCAGATCGGCCACGGACGGGAAACCAATGTTAGGGGCAACGGAGACAGCGGAACCGGCAGCCATGGCGCCCATCTTTCCCGTTTTGGCTAAAATGGCAAGTTTTGCCTTTTTCAGGTGCGCCAATATAGCCCCCTCCATTCGGCATCGCTGCCGGTCGACTGCGGCTTCCGCGGGGACGACTGGGCGAAAAAGATGACCGCGGTGCGCTCTGGGGTGATGCCGACGGTGCTGCGTTCCCCCACCTTGAAGGTGCTCGAGCAATCGATGCGCGACCGCACTCCGGACGATCTGCTTGTCCGCAAACCCATCTCTCGTCTCCTTGAGCCCAATCCCGCTCCTGCGACCAAGTGTCTGATGTCAGCCTTCATTGCTGCCATAGACGGCAACGCAAGTATGCGCCGCTTCCCGCTCCTCCCTAAGTGGTGCCCGGGGTGGGGGTCGAACCCACACGCCTTTAGAGGGCGACGGATTTTGAGTCCGTTGCGTCTGCCGATTCCGCCACCCGGGCATGGGTTGCAAGGCTCGATCTAGGCAAAGCAGCGATCCGCCGGTGTAAATCCCAAAGCCACCGCTTTTTTGGTCCTGCGCGCGCGGGACCCACGTGCGCCGAGCCCCCGCCCAGGCCAGGGCCTTTCCCCCAGACCCAAAAAATCTTCGGCGATTTTTGAATGTTTCTCCCGCGCCCCGGTCTATCTCTGCGTCATCAGTTGTTTGCTTGGTTGCTTGGTTTGCTGGCAGAGGCGGCCCCCGGGGTGGTTCCCGGAAGGCCGCCTCTCCTCTTTTTGGAGGTTGGCGGCGCGGCGCGACCGCGTTTCGTCGGGGCAACTCGCCCGCCATGCCCGACTTTCGCGTTCATCTCGCCAGCCCGCCCGCCCCGGATGTCGCCGAGCTGACGCTCCCCGCCTCGGAAAGCCACCACTTGATCACGGTGAACCGCGCCCGTCCGGGCGACCCGGTCGTCGCCTTCGACGGTCACGGCACGGAGTGGAGCTGCCGCCTCGACCGCGCCGAAAACAGGAAAACGGCCGTTCTGCGCGTGCTTTCGGTCGCCCGACGCCCGCCGCTCCCCTGCTCGCTGATCCTCGGCCAAGGCCTGCCCAAGGGCGGCGTCATGGAGGACATCGTGCGCCAGGCCACCGAACTCGGCGCGGCTGAAATCGCCCCGCTCGCCACCGCCCGCGGCGAAGTCCACCTCGACTCCGACCGGGCCGGGAAAAAGGTCGAGAAATGGCGCACCACCGCCATCGAGGCCGCGAAGCAATGCGGCAACCCCTTCCTCCCGCGCATCGAACCGGTGCAAGGGCTCGCCGCCTTTCTCGCCACCCCGTCGGTCCGCGATGCCGAGCTGCGCCTCGTCGCCAGCCTGCACCCCGGAGCGCGCCCGCTGCGTGCCGTGCTCGCGGATTTCCGCGCCGCGCACGAAAACCGCGCCCCGCGCTCGGCGGCATGGTTGATCGGCCCCGAAGGCGACCTGACCGCCGAGGAGGTTTCCGCCGCCCTCGCCGCCGGCTGGACCCCGGTCACGCTGGGGCCGCTGGTGCTGCGCTGCGACACCGCCGCCGCCTACGCCCTCGCCGCGCTTCGCTGCGAGACGGAAACCTGATCCGGCGGCGGAACGCCCCGCCCGGGTGCGCCGGCCGTCGAGAACGCAAAAACACAAAGAACCCGCGCCCCGGAACGGGAACGCGGGCCATGCGGAGCGCGAACGGAAAACACGGAACGCGGGCGCGACGCCTACTTCTTCTCCTTCTCGAGGAAGTTCAAGATGTCGTCGGCCTGCTCCTTCGTGGAGCCCTTGTGATCGGCGTAGACCACCTTGCCCTCGTGGACGAGGTAGGCCTGGCGCGAGGAAAAGCCGAAGAGCTTGCCGACGCCGAAGGCCTTGGCGACCTCGCCCTCCGTGTCGGCGAGGAGCGTGAACGGGAGCCTATACTTCGCCTTGAAGTCGGCCTGCGCCTTCACCGAGTCCCCGCTCACGCCGATCACGACCACGCCCTTGTCGCTCAGCTTCTGGTAACCGTCGCGCAGCGAGCAACCCTGCGCCGTGCAGCCGGGGGTGTCCGCCTTCGGGTAGAAATACACGAGCGTGTATTTGTTCTTCGCATACACATCGGCGAGGTCGGTCTTCTCCCCGGCGTCGGAAAGCGCGGAGGCGCGCGGCGCGGGATCGCCGGCATTGACGGGATTGGCGGAGGCGAACGAGAACATGGCGAGGAAGAGGCCGGCGAAGGCGCGGATGCGTTTCATGGTGATTGCGAACAACCCGCGGAACGAAGGCCGTCGCCGCAAGCTCGCAAGCGCCCGGGCATGAATCATGGTGGCATCCTCCCGATCCATCGCCGCCCCCTCCCCATGCGCCTCATCCGCCATCTTACGTCCGCCGGCCCGGCCTACGCCGCCCTCCGGCCCGACGGTTCCGCCCTCCCGCTCTCCGGCGACCCGCTCGTCTCCGGAACCACCGGGCTCGCCCCGGCCGGCGCCCCGATCCCGCCCGGCAAGCTCCTTTGCCCCGTCCTTTCGCCCAACATCATCGGCATCGGGTTAAACTACCGCAGCCACGCCGAGGAGGTCGGCCGACCCTTGCCCCAATTCCCGATGGTCTTCGTGAAAACCACGAACGCCCTTCAACACCCCGGCGATCCCATCCTCCTCCCGCGCTCGCAAAACGCCTCCGCCGAGGTCGACTACGAGGGCGAACTCGCCGTCGTCATCGGCCGTGCCGCGAAAAACGTCTCCCGCGAGCGCGCCCTCGACCACGTCCTCGGCTACACCATCGCCAACGACGTCTCCGCCCGCGACTGGCAGTTCAAGTGGGGCGGCGGCCAGTTCTGCCAAGGCAAGGGCTTCGACACCTTCTGCCCGCTCGGCCCC
>CAMLNJ010000188.1 GCA_946481225.1 uncultured Verrucomicrobiota bacterium
CGGCGTGGGTGATCGAAATCCCATTGCTCTTCGAGGCCCGTCTCGAAAAAGGGTTTGATTTCATCGTCTGCGTCGGCGCCAATCCATCCACTCAATTGGCCCGGGCCGTCGCGCGAGGTATGACACAAGCGCAGGCCGGCCAGCGAATCGCATCCCAACTTCCCTTGGCCTCAAAACTTCATTCCGCCCATGCCGTGCTCTGGAACGACGGCTCTCGCGATTTCCTCCGCGCTCAAGTGACCCGCTTGGCCGCCGCTCTTCGCTCCGGGCGCTGAGTTTTTGTTTTTAGGACCCGACGGCACCCCGGTTCCGGGCGTGCGTCGTGCGTCCGCCATACCAAGCACTTTCCCTGTTTACCATGGACGATCTGGACCTTTCCTCCGCGGAGGCCGTCGACGCCTCCGCCAAGAAGCCGCGCAAGCCGACGACCAAGCGCACTCGCAGCCGCGCCGCCGAAGCCGCCCCCGAGCCCGTCTCGGCCGACGCCGCACCTGCGGCGGACGCCGCCGACGGGGCAGCCGGGGCCGCCGATCCGGTCGGGGCGCGTCCGAAGCGCACCCGCGGCCGTCGTGGCGGTAGGCCCTCGTCCGAGGCATCCGAGATTTCCGCGGCTCCGGCCGGCGAACTCTTCGATTCCGGTCAGGATCGCGGCGACGTTCCCCGCCCCGAAACGGCCGGAGAATCTCGCCCCGAGGCCGTCGAGGTCCGCGCGACCGCTCCCGAGGACCGCGCGGACGCGCCGGTCGTTTATTCGTTTTCCCCGGATTCGGACGAATCCGCCGCGCCTGCCTCCGCCGATTCTGATCGGCCGGTTTTTGTCCCGGACAGGATTGCCGAATCTGCGGCGCCCGCGTCCGGTGATCATCCGGCCGACGCCGCCACCTTCGGCGACGTCCCGCCCGGTGGGCAATCCGACCCGAATCAAGGCGGCAACGGCCCCGGCGGCCGCCGCGAGGAGCGCAAGTCTTGGTGGGAAAGGAAGAAAGAGAAGAAACGTCAAAAATGGCTCGAGCGCCAATCCGGCTCGGGCACAGGGGGGGCGCAAGGCGGACAGGGTGGGGGAGGCGGGCAACCTCATCCAAGCCACGCACACCCAGGTGGCGGCCGAGACCGCGAACGGGAGCGCAACCCTGTTCAACCGCCTCCACCGTCCAATCAGCCTCAAGTCGGCGCCTTGCCTGCGGATGATCGCTTCTCCGATCTCCTGGCCATCAACGCCATCGCGGAGGAGTTGGCGCGCAACGAGTCTCCGTTGGATCTCACGGCCATTCATGCCGCCGGCGTGGCCGATCTCGCTCAACGCCTTCGTGCGGTCGGCGAAACCGTGGCGGGCATGCCGCCCAGGCGTATGCTGGTCGACCAGCTCTTTGCGTGGGCCGGCCGCCAGAATCACGCCTTCCGCGAAACCGGCGTTCTTGACCTGAACGACGCCGGGCAGGGTTTCGTGGTTCACCGCCATAACAGCTATCGCCTTTATCCCGAGAGCACCTTCGTGCCCGCCGTATTGGTGAAACACCATGGTCTGCGTCGCGGACAGGAGATCGAGGTGCTGGCGCAGGCTCCGAAGGCCGGCGAACGGTGCCCGGCCGCCGTGCGCATCGTCTCAGTGATGGGCACCAGTCCCGAACAGGCCCGCGAGGTGACCTCGTTCGAGGAGCTTGTCCCGTATTACCCCACCTCGCGCATCCTGGTGGAGGCCCCGGAGATCCATAAGGATATTTCGATGCGTGCCGTCGATCTTCTGACGCCCATCGGATTTGGCCAGCGCGGACTCATCGTCGCCCCGCCGCGCACCGGCAAGACGGTGTTGCTGCAGAATATCGCCAATTCGATCACCCATAACTACCCCGAGGTCACGCTGATCCTCCTCTTGATCGACGAGCGCCCCGAGGAGGTCACGGACTTCCGTCGGCACACCAAGGGCGAAGTTGTGTCGTCCACATTCGACGAAGCGCCGGAAAGTCATATCCACGCCGCCGAGATGGTCATCGAGCGCGCCCGCCGCCTGGTCGAAATAGGCAAACACGTCGTGATCCTGCTCGACTCCATCACCCGTCTCGCCCGCGCCTACAACGCCCTTGCCGGCAACTCCGGCAAGATCATGTCCGGCGGTATCGAGGCAAACGCCTTGCAGCGCCCCAAGCGCTTCTTCGGCTCCGCCCGCAACATCGAGGGCGGCGGCTCTCTCACCATCCTTGGCACCGCCCTCATCGACACCAATTCCCGTATGGACGAGGTGATTTTCGAGGAGTTCAAGGGCACCGGTAACATGGAGCTGCACCTTGATCGAGGCCTGTCCGACAAGCGCATCTTCCCCGCCATCAACATCGACCGCTCCGGCACCCGCAAGGAGGAGCTCATTTATCACCCCGACGAGATGCTTCGCGTCTACGGCCTGCGCCGCGCGATGCAGGGAATTCCTCCGGTGGAAGCGATGGACATGTTCATCCAACGCCTGAAGAAAACCCGGACGAACACGGAATTTTTGTTGAGCCTGAATCGCTAAAGCCGCGAACTGAAAACTCCACGCCCGCGCGCCCTCGCGCGGACCGGCCACCCCTCGCCATCCCCTCGTGACCTCCGCCGACGATTTCGTCATCCAACTGGCCCTCGACAAGGGCGTGCTCACCCAGGAACAAGTCGATGCCGCCCGCAAAGTGGTGGCTGGGCACACTGATCTCACCAGCGCTCCGCCCCGGCTTCTGGACGTCCTGATCGCCGAACACGGCTTCACCTCGAAACAGGCCGCCAAGCTCCTCGCCGACGAGTTTGGCATGCCGATGATCGACATGACCAATGTGCGCGCGTCCAGCGAGCTCATGGCCCTGCTCCCGCGTCATCTGGCCGTCAAATACACCGCCTTCCCCGTCGGCCGCAGCGGTAACACGATTCGTGTAGCGATCAGCGATCCGCTCGATGTCGACGCGATCGACAGCATCAGCCACTTTCTGAAGATGACGGTCGAGCCCGTCGTCGCCCCCGCCGACGAGATCCGCACCCATATCGACCGATTTTATGGCAAGGACGAGGAGTCGATGGAGAAGCTCCTCAGCGATATCTCGACCGGCGAGGAGGCGCAGGTCATTTCCGGCGTCGGCTCTTCCTCCGGCGGCGCCGAGGGCGACACCGATGACGCGCCCATCATCAAGCTTGTCTACCAGGTGATTCTCGAAGCGATCAGCCGCCGCGCGTCCGACATCCATCTTGAGCCCTTGGAGAAACGCTTCCGCGTCCGTTACCGCATCGACGGCGTGCTCGTCGAGGTCGAGAATCCGCCCAAGCGCCTTCAGCTCGCGATCATCTCGCGCCTGAAGATCATGGCGAACATCTCCATCGCCGAGAAACGCATCCCGCAGGACGGCCGCATCCAGGTCTCCGTCGGTTCCAAGGCGATCGACCTGCGCGTCTCCTCGCTTCCCACCGCCCACGGCGAGTCGATCGTCATGCGTATTCTCGACAAGGAAGGCCTCCAGCTCGGCCTTCCCGAGCTCGGTTTCCTCAGCGACGACCAAGCCACCATGGAGCGCATCATTACGCTCCCCGACGGACTCTTCCTCGTCACCGGCCCCACCGGCTCCGGCAAGACCACGACGCTCTACTCCTGTCTCCACTTCATCAACAAACCCGACCGCAAGCTCATCACGGTCGAGGACCCCGTCGAGTATCAGCTCTCCGGCATCAACCAGGTGCCGGTCCGCACCGAGGTCGGCATGACCTTCGCCAACGCCCTGCGCTCCATGCTTCGGCAGGCGCCCAACATCATCATGGTGGGTGAGATTCGCGATCTGGAGACCGCCGAGATCTCCATCAACGCCTCGCTGACGGGCCACATGGTGTTCTCGACCTTGCACACCAACGACGCCCCCGGCGCCGTCACCCGCATGATCGACATCGGCGTGAAGCCCTTCCTCGTTTCGACCTCGCTCCGCGCGATCATGGCCCAGCGCCTGACCCGCAAGATCTGCAAGAAGTGCAAACACCCCTACACGCCCGACCCGCGTGAGTTGCGCTCGCTTAACATTACCGCGCAGCAGGCGACCAACGCCAGCTTCGCCAAGGGCGCCGGCTGCGAAAACTGCCACGGCTCCGGCTACCGCGGCCGCGCCGGCATCTTCGAGATCTTCGTCTCCAACGACGAGCTCCAGCGCATGATCTACGAAAACGTCGGCACCTCGCGCCTCCGCGAGAAAGCCCGCGCCCTCGGCATGCGCACGATGCGCGAAGACGGTCTCCGCAAAGTCCTCTCCGGTCTCACCACCATCGAGGAAGTCGTCTCCATCACCGTCGGCGACTCCGCCTGATTTTCTCCAGAAACCTCCCCTTTTTCCTCACGCTCCCGCCTCCCCTCCGCCCATGAGCTACGAGATGAACGATCTCCTCGACCTGGTCGTCGACCAAAACGCGTCCGACCTCCACTGCCAAGTCGGCCAGCCGCCGACCCTCCGCATCAGCGGCAGCATGGTGCCCATCGAAGGCCCCGCGCTTACCTCGCAGGACACCGAGCACCTGATGCTGTCGATCACGCCGGACAACCATGTCCAGCATCTCAAGATGCACGGCGGCTCCGACTTCGGCTTCGCCTTCCTCGACAAAGCGCGTTTCCGCGTCTCCGTCCTCAAGGCCAAGGGCAGCTACGGCATCGTGCTCCGCCAGATCCCGAACAAGATGTATGGCCTGCGCGACATCGGCCTTCCGGACAAGGTGCGCGAACTCCTTTACCGGCCGCGCGGCCTCGTCCTGGTCACCGGGCCGACCGGTTCCGGCAAATCCACCACGCTCGCCTCGATGGTGAACTACATCAACGAGAACCGCGAGGGCCACATCATCACGATCGAGGACCCGATCGAGTATTATCACAACCACAAGCGCTGCATCGTCACCCAGCGCGAAATCGGCGCCGACGTGCCGAGCTTCTCCGAGGCGATCAAGCGCGCCCTTCGTCAAGACCCCGATATCATTCTCGTCGGCGAAATGCGCGACCTCGAGACGATCGAGGCCGCCATCTCCGCCGCCGAAACCGGTCACTTGGTGTTCGGCACCCTGCACACGAACTCCGCCGCCAAGACCGTCGACCGTATCGTCGACGCCTTCCCGGCGAATATGAAGGAGATGATCCGCACCCAGCTCGCCTCCTCGCTCGTTGCGGTGATTTCACAGGTGTTGTGCAAGAAGATCGGCGGCGGCCGCATCGCCGGCTACGAGATCATGATCAACACCACGTCGATCTCCGCGATGATCCGCGAGAACAAGACGTTCCGCATCACCTCCGACATCCAGACGGGCGGTAACCTTGGCATGATCACGATGGATGCCCACCTCCTAAGCTTGGTCAACCGCCAGCTCGTCACCCCCGACGAGGCCTTGGAAAAGGCCCAGGACCCTATCGCCATGCGCGAAAAGCTCACCCAGATGGGTGCTGTCCTGAAGGCAATCTGAAGAAAGCACGGAGCAAGGAGCACGGAGCAAGGGAACCGGAAAACGATCTTCGCGCCTCCGTCCGCCTCTCCGTGCCACGCTCCGTTCCCCACGCTCCCCGCTCCCTGCTCTAGCTCTCCCCCTCATGTTCGACGCCCACACCCAGGCCATTCTTGAGATCTGCCGCGACCATAAGCTCGTCGGTGAACAGGCTCTCCAGGATCTTCAAAATGAGCACCGCCTCACGGGCAAGCCCCTTGCCGCCCTGATCGTTGATCAAAACATCGTTCCGAAGTCGTTCTTCTTGAGCAAGGTCGCGCAGAGCTTGGCGCTTGAGTTCGTGGACAGCGTCCCCGCCTCCATTTCCGGCGACATCGTCGCCGCCATCTCGGCCCACCACGCGCGGACCTATGGCGTCATTCCTCTGCATGTCGATGGACAGAGCATTGATCTTCTCGCCGTCGACCCGTTCAACGCCCAGATCATCGACGATCTGACCTTTGCCCTCGGAAAGGATGTCCGGCTTCTCGTCTCCGACCCGGAGCGCGTGGAGACGTTGATCAACAACCACTATCCGGAAGAGGACAACTCCCTCGACGAGCTCCTCGGCGAGTTGAACGAGGAAGGCGGCACCGAGCCCAAAGGGGAGGATCTTGACGCCAACGACCTCGAGGAAATGGCCGGCGCCGCGCCGATCATTCGCTTCGTCAACCTCGTGCTGGCGCAGGCTATTCGCGACAAGGCCTCCGACATCCACTTCGAACCATTCGAGCACGAATTCAAGATTCGCTACCGCATCGACGGAGCGCTCTACGAGATGTCGCCCCCCCCGAAGCACCTTTCGCTTCCGATCACTTCGCGCATCAAGGTTCTCGCCAACCTCAACATCGCCGAGCGCCGCATCCCGCAGGACGG
>CAMLNJ010000189.1 GCA_946481225.1 uncultured Verrucomicrobiota bacterium
GCATGGGCATCGTCGACTACTTCCGCGTGCCGAAGCGCGCCTATTACTGGTATCGTGAGCACTACGCGGGCGTGCCGGCGCCGGCCTGGCCCGCGTCCGGCGCCGCCGCGAAGATCGGCCTCTCCGCCGACAAGACCATGCTCTCCGCGCCCGACGGCACGGACGACGCGCAGCTCTCGATCACGCTGCTCGACGTCGCCGGCAAACCCGTCTCCGCCGCCGTTCCGGTCACGCTCTCCATCGTCTCCGGCCCGGGCGAATTTCCCACCGGTCGCACGATCACCTTTTCGCCCGCGGGCCAGGGCGACGCCTCCGACATCGTCATCCGCGACGGCCAGGCCGCCATCGCCTTTCGCTCCTACCACGCCGGGGAAACGGTCGTTCGCGCGAGTTCGCCGGGCCTGCCGGACGCCACCTTGACGCTCCAAACCAAAGGCGCTCCGGCCTACGTGGCCGGCGTCACGGCGGTGGCCGCGCCGCGGCCTTATTCCCGCCACCCATCCAAGCCGATCGCCGACGCGGGCCCGACGCCCGGGGCGGCAAACGCGGGCGACGTGCTGGCGCTCAATCGTCCTACGCAGGCGTCGAGCTCCTCGCCGGGCGCGCCCTCGGCCTTCGCCAACGACGGCGATCTCTCCACCGCCTGGCGCGCCGCCGCCGCCGCGGACCAGTCTTTCGAGGTGTTTCTCGAGGTGGCCTACGATGTGGATCGCATCGCGCTGGTTTTCCCCGGCGAGGCCAGGCACCGCTACCGCATCGACGTCTCCGCCGACGGCGTGAACTGGCGGGAGGTCGTGGACCAATCCGACACGGAGAACACCGCGCGCCGGCGTCTGCACTCGGGCGATTTCGGTCGGGCCATCGTCCGCATCCGCGTGCGCTTCCTCGTTCCGCCCGGCGGTCCGTCGCCGGAGTTGTCCGAGATCCAGGTGGGCGGCGGCGGGCGCGCCGCGCTCCCCGCGGGGCGCCTGATCGGCACGGTGATCGGCACTCCCGGCTCCTACGGCGACAAAGCGGGTTTGGCCCGGGAGGCGGCTTTCGACGGCGCGTTTTCCACCTTCTTCGACGCACCGAGCCGGGACGGCTCCTGGGTCGGCCTCGATCTGGGGCGGGGCGGGGCGTCGCAGGTCTCCCTCATCGTCTTCGGCCCGCGTAGCGAGGACGGGAACACGACTTTCCCCGCGCGCATGGTCGGCGGCCGGTTTCAAGGCGCCAACCGCGCGGACTTCGGGGATGCGCGGGACCTTCTCGTGGTGAAGGAGACGCCGCCCGCCGGCGTGTTGACCGGCGTCGCGGTTTCCCCCTCGGGTTCGTTTCGCTATCTGCGCTATCTCTCGCCCGCAGGCGGGAGCTGCAATGTCGCCGAAGTCGCCTTTCTCGGTGAGAGGCCCGTTTCTCGCTGACGCACCTCCGCTCTCTATGAACTATCTCGGTTTTCTCGTTTTGTCTTTCGCTTCGCTGGCGACCCTCGCTTCCGCGCGCGCCGTTCCCGGAGGCTTCCTCTTCGCTACCTTCAAGGGCGAGCAAAGCCCGATGACCGAGCAGATCTACTTCGCGCTCAGTCGCGACGGCCGCGACTGGACCGCCCTCAACCAAGGCGATCCTGTCCTCGTCACCAACCTCGGCGAGAAGGGGGCGCGCGATCCCTATCTTCTGCGTTCGCACGACGGGAAGAAGTTTTACCTGATCGCCACCGACCTCTCCATCAACCGCACCCGCCACGACTGGAAGCGCGCGGTCCAGGCCGGCAGCCAGTCGATCCTTGTCTGGGAATCGCCCGACCTCGTGAACTGGTCCGAGCCGCGCCTGGTGAAGGTCGCGCCCGACGACGCCGGCTGCACCTGGGCGCCCGAGGCCGTTTACGACGAGGAGAACGGCGACTACCTCGTCTTCTGGGCGTCCACCACCGGACGCGACGACTTTGCCAAACACCGCATCTGGGCCGCCCGCACGAAGGACTTCGTCACCTTTGGCGAGCCCTTCATCTTCATCGAAAAGGCCGAGACCATCATCGACACCACGATCACCCGCGACGGCTCCGCCTACTACCGTTTCACCAAGGACGAGAAGTTCAAGGCCGTGACCATGGAGACGGCCGCGCGGCTCGCCGGCCCGTGGCGCGATGTTCCGGGCTTCACCTTGGGAAAACTCGTCGGCTACGAAGGCCCGGAGATCTACCAGCTCGCGCCCGCCTGCGACGGACGTCCCGCCACCTGGTGCCTGATTCTCGACTACTACTCGAAAGGTCAGGGCTACCAGCCCTGGACCGTCACCGATCTCGCCACCGGCAGGTTCGAGTCCGCGCAGGGTTTCAAGTTTCCCTTCAAATTCCGACACGGCTCCCTCCTGCCGCTCACCGGCGAAGAATTCGCCCGCCTGAATCGCCGCTGGGGCGAGCATCCCGGCCGGGCCGTCCGCTCCGTCTCGCCCTCGGTCAAGACGGACAACCTCGCGCTCGACTGGTCCCGAGGCACCCTTGAATTGCTCCTCAAGCCTGGCGCCGATCCGCGCAGCGTCGATCCCGGACTCGTTGTTCCGGCCGGGGCGTCCATCGAGCCGGCGGGCCCGCAGGACTTTTCCCGCGGCCCGGTGGCCTACGCCGTGCGCGGCGACGGTCTCGAGGAGGTCGTCCTCCAGGTATCCGCCGCCGTGCGCGGCAATCCCGTGCTCTCCGGCTATTTCGCCGATCCCGACATTCTCTGGTCCGAGCAGACCGGCCGCTTCTACCTTTATCCGACCAGCGACGGATATCCGGGCTGGGGCGGCACCCGCTTCAAGGCCTTCTCCTCGCCCGACCTCGTCGAGTGGAAGGACGAGGGGGTTGTTCTCGATCTCCCGCGCGACGTTTCCTGGGCCAAGCGCAACGCCTGGGCCCCCTGCATCATCGAAAAGAAAACCGCCGACGGCTACCGCTACTATTATTACTTCACGGCCGCGCAGAAGATCGGCGTGGCGACCGGCGAACATCCCGCCGGCCCCTTCGTCGACAGCGGACGCGCGCTCGTCGACTTTCGACCCGATGGCGTGAAGCACGGCCAGGAGATCGATCCCGAGGTCTTCACCGACCCGAAGACCGGCAAAAACTACCTCTATTGGGGCAACGGCTACCTCGCCGTGGCCGAGCTAAACGACGACATGGTCTCCATCCGCCGCGAGACCATCCGCGTGATCACTCCCGACAAGACCTTCCGCGAAGGCGCGACCGTGTTTTTCCGCGACGGCCTCTACTACGTGCTCTGGTCCGAGGACGACACCGGCAGCGTCAACTACCGCGTGCGCTACGCCACCGCGCCCACGCCGCTCGGCCCGCTGACCATGCCCGCGGACAACCTGGTGATCGCCAAAGACCCCGCGGCCGGCATTTACGGCACCGGTCACAATTCGGTTCTCCAGATCCCGGGCCGGGACGAATGGTATATCGTGTATCACCGCTTCAACTACCCGAAGGGGATCGGCATGGGCCGCGACGCCGGGCACCACCGCGAGGTGTGCATCGACCGCATGTCCTTCGACTCCGCGGGCGACATCATCCCCGTGAAGCCGACCCATGACGGGGTCCCGGGCCTGATTTTCGACGCGTCGGCGCGCTCGACCCAACCGCATCTCCGGAACCCTCGCCGGCTGAATGGCTGGTAGGCGAGGTGATCTTGTCCTGTGCGTGGTTCCTTCGGCGGATTCGGCGAGGCTCCCGGTTTTCCCGGACCATTCAACCTGGATCCGGCGAAAGATCGGACAAGAAGCCGGGGCGGATGGTGATCGCGGCGGCCCGAAGGCGCACCTTGGGAGGCGCCTTGAGCGGCCGACGCGATCGGCAAATGTTCAGCGGGTTGCACGAGATGAGTCGCGGCTATCGCCGGTTCCAGGCTGAAAAGTCGGCGGCGCGGGCCGGCGCCTTGCCCTTCTGGCCGTTGCGTGTTCGGCGTTCTTCCGGGACGCGCATCTTAACTTGGTAAGCAAGTCAAGATGTTGAGCAGGTCGGTCGACGGATCATCCACATAAGGCCTCCCTCACAAGGCATACCCCGTCGGCTTCGTCCGGCATTTCTCCTGATGGTCCCCATAGTGGTTGCCTCGTGTCGGTTCCGTCCAACGCCAAAACTACACGCAACGTGATCGCCTGCCCCCAAAAAATGAAACCCCTGCAAGTCTCCAATCATTCGCTCCTGAGTAACAAGCTGCTCGCCGCCATGGCGACCGTCGTTCTGACCTCGTCCTCCGCCTTCGCCGCCCAACAAACCTGGGATGGCGCCGCCAGCGGTATCTGGGACACCTCCGCGCTCAACTGGGGCGGATCGGCATTCACCGGCGGCAACGACGCCCTTTTCACGGGCACTCCGACAAACAATGTGACCTCCGCGACGGGTCTGACCATCGGCGCGATCACGCTGGATGGCACGTTCACCGGCTCCGTGACGATGACCGGTGCCAACACCGTCAGCGGCACGACGACGATCAATGGCGGCACGCTGCAGCTTGGGAACGGCGGGACGGCGGGCACGATCGGCAGCGCCGCCATCGTGAACAACGCGGCGCTGGTCTTCAATTACGGCGCCACCGGCAATGTGTCGCACGCCAACGCGATCAGCGGAACCGGTTCCGTCTCCATCGCCGGCACCAGCGGTGCCCGCGTGCATTTCAGCGGGACGAACACCTACAGCGGAAGCACGACGATCAATGCGGGCAACACGCTGGAGGTAAACGCATCGTCGAGCTACTCGGCGAATTCGGACTACACGGTCAACGGCGTGATGGAGTCCTATAACAATCTCGCCAGCGCGACGATCGGGGCGCTGAACGGCAGCGGGACGATCTACAACACCGGAAGCACGGCCGGCACGACGACCTTCACGGTGGGGGCCAACGGGCATTCGGGCAGCTTTAGCGGCCTGATCCGCAACGGGGCCTGGGGGTCGCGGGTGACGGCGCTGACCAAGACCGGCGCCGGCACCCAGACGCTTTCCGGCGCGAACACCTACACCGGCGCGACCAAGGTTGCCGGCGGCACGCTGGAAGTGGCCACGGGTGGCGCGATCGCCAACGCGGTCGGCGGCTTCGAGGTGGGCAATACCGCGAATACAAACGCCGTCCTGGCGATCACCGGCGGCTCCGTGTCCGATTCGACGACCACCGGAAACGCGTGGGCGTCGACGATGATCGTGGGCTACGGCTCGAATGGCCGCGGTTTCGCCACCTTGTCCTCCGGCACCATGAGCGCGCGGCGCCAGTTGTTCATCGGCAACAGCAACGGTTCAGCCAATGGCGCCCACGGCGCCATGACCATGAGCGGCGGCGTCCTCAATGTCGGCAGCTATTTCGGCGTCGGCTTCAACACCAACACCTATGGCGTGTTCAACCAGACAGGCGGCGCGGTGACCCAGTCCCAGACATCGGGGGCCGGCTCGACGCTTCTTGGCTCCGGTGCCGGCGCGGTCGGCGTGATGAATTTGAGCGGCGGCACGTTCAACGCGTCGGCTGGCGGAATTCACGTGGCGGAGAATGGCGCGGGAACAGGTATCCTGAACATTTCCGGGAGCGCCGCGGTCACCGCCGGAAACGTGGGCCTCAGGTTTGGCAATGACGCGTCCGCCTCCACCGGCATCCTCAATCTTTTGGGCGGCACCGTGACCACCAACGTTGTCCAGAAAGGCAGTGGCGGCGCAGGAAGCGCGACGTTCAACTTCAATGGCGGCACTCTGAAGGCGAGCGGCGCCAACGCCACTTTCTTCACCGGTCTGACCAATGCCTACGTTCACGGCGGCGGCGGCACCATCGATAACAACAGCGTGAACATCACGATCGGCCAGGCGCTCCTCGCCCCGACCGGCGACGGCGCCTCGGCCGCCGGACTCGCGATCACGGGCGGCAGCGGTTACATCGATACTCCGGTTGTCGTGGTCAGCGGCGGCGGCGGCACGGGCGCCACCGCGGTGGCCACCGTTTCAGGCGGTGTGGTGACGGGGATCACGATCACCAATCCCGGGGTTGGTTACACGAGCGTTCCCACCTTCACGCTGACCGGCGGCGGTGGTTCAGGCGCGAGCGTCGGCGCGGGCACGGCGGCCGTGGTCGCCAACACCAGCGGCGGCATGACCTTCACCGGTTCCGGCATCACCACGCTCTCCGGCGCCAGCACCTACACCGGCGCCACGACGATCGGGTCGGGCAGCACCCTCGCCCTCGCCTCGACCGGCAGCATCGCGAACAGCGCCGCGATCATCGCCAACGGCACCTTCGACGTCTCCGCCGTCACCGGCTTCGCGATCGGCGCCGGCCAGACGCTCAAGGGCTCCGGCACCGTTACCGGCGCCACCACGGTCAACGGCAC
>CAMLNJ010000190.1 GCA_946481225.1 uncultured Verrucomicrobiota bacterium
CACGCCGAGCTTCGTCGTTTTCGCTCGTCGGGCCGGGGCGGAGGGACGGCGCGTCCCGCAGGCGCTTCATCGCATCGCTGCGATCGGAGGCGATGCGGGCGAGCAAATCGATATCCTCGGGGTCGCGCGTCCGCAGGGCGTCGGCGGCGGTGAGCAGCACGGTTTCGAGCGCCAGTTGCAGGGCGTGACCGGTGCCGCGCTGCAGCTCGGGCGGCGCGGACCGCAGGTGTCCCGCGAATTCGCCGAGCAGGGCCTCCAGCGAACGGACCGCGGCAAGCATCTGCTGCAACGCATCGGCGCGGTGGGCGGCCTCGGGTTTGAGCCGTAGTCGCACATGATCGGAGGCGCGCTTGTTCAGCGCCTCGGTGGCTGCGGCGAACTGCTGCCGTAGCGGCTGATATTCCGCGAGGCGCGGGGGGCCGTCCTCGGGAAAATAAGCGAACACCTGCGACAGGCCGGCAAAGAGCCCGGCCAGCTCGTCGGCCAGCCGCTCGAAAATCGCATCAGTCTCGATCATCCGGCCGTCGTCGAGCGTGAGTATCCGGTCGGCCACGTCGAGGATGCGGGAATCGTGCGTGACGATCATCACGGCGCAGCCCTCGGTGCGCGCCAGCGATTGGAGGAAGTCGATGATTTCGCGGCCGGTCTGGGCATCAAGCGAGGCCGTCGGTTCGTCCGCCATGATCACGCGCGGTCGCCGGGCGAGGGCTCGCGCGATCGCCACCCGCTGCTGCTGGCCGCCGGAAAGCTCCCGGGGCCGCTTGTGCTCGTGGCCGCGGAGGCCCACCTGGGCGAGCAGGGCATCGGCCGCGGCGGCGGACTCCGCCGGACGGTCGATGAGCAGGGCCATCTGCACGTTTTGCCGCGCGGTGAGGGCGCCGATCAGGTTGTGCTTTTGAAAAACGAAACCGATCTCGCGCCGCGCGGTGGTCAGCGCCGCGTCGGTGGCGCCGTGCAACTCCTGGCCGGCCACCCGCACGCTCCCGGTTTGCACGGCGCGCAGCGCGCTCACCAAGGTGAGGAAGGTCGTCTTGCCGGAGCCGCTGTGGCCCATGATGATCGCGATCTCGCCGGGCCGGAGATCGACGTCGATCCCGTGCAGGACCTCGCGCACGAAGGCACCCTCGCCATAGGCGTGGCGCAGCCCGCGCACCGCGATGATCGGCTCGGTGGAGGGGGGCATTGTTGGGTGAGGCTCAGCCGGACTCATGCGGTTGGGAGGCGCTTAGAAGATTTCCGCGGGCCGCGCCTGGCGGAGCTTGCGCGTGGCAAAGGCCCCGGCGACTCCGCACATGCCGGCGATGAGGACGAACACGATCGCGAGGGTGCCGGGCGTGGCCTGGGGATTGAGGCTGCTCATCTTTCTCATCAGGTGAAACACGCCGAACGAGGCGATCACGCCCGGCACGTAGCCCATGACCGTGAGGATCAAGGACTGGCCGGCGACCAGCCGGGCGAAGAAGCGGTCGTCATAGCCCATCGCCTTGAGCGTGGCATATTCCGGAAGGTGCTCGGTGACGTCGGTGTAGAGGATTTGATACACGATCACCGCGCCCACGATGAGGCCGACGATCAAGCCGGCGTTGACGACGAAGCCGATGGGCGTCTTGCCGGTCCAGTAGTCTTTCTCGATCTGGGCAAACTCCTCCGGAATCAGCACCCGCACATCGGGGGGCAGAAAGGCCTGCAGGCGGTCGCGCACGGCCACCGGGTCGGCCCCGGGCCGGAGGCGGATCAGGCCGACATGGATGAAGCCCGGCGGAATTTGCGGAAACAGCGTGCGGAAAGTCGGCTCGCCCACGACGAGATTGGCGTCCACCGCCAGCGTGGTGCCGAGGGTGAAGAGCCCCTCGACGCGGATATGCTGGCGGTTGAGCTCGGTCGTGAAAGGACCGCGCTCCTCAAACAGCTCCGTCACGCGGCCATAGGAGGGACGGGAGGTGCGATCAAAGAACGCGGCGCCCTCGCGCAGCAGCGTCGGAGCCTGGGCTTCGAGTTCCGGCAGGGCGAAGGGCGCCTCGCCCGGACGGATGCCGAAGACGACCATGGTCTGGAAGCGGCCGTCGACGGGGTTGCGCCATTTG
Organism: uncultured Verrucomicrobiota bacterium; assembly: GCA_946481225.1. The sequence goes on from CAMLNJ010000190.1 coordinate 2,085, forward strand.
CCGGTGGCGACGTTGAGGGCGGCCACCGAAGCCACCTCGGGGAGCGCGCGGGCCTGCTGGAGGCGGCGTTCCGTGAAACTCTCGTTGATCGCGATGAATTCGTATTGCCCGCTGATCATCATGAGATCGCCGCGCAGGCTCCGATGCACGATGACGGAGCCCTCGGTCAGGGCCTGGTAGAGGCCGAGTTGAAAGGTCACCATGACCGCCGCGAACGCGATGCCCGCGACGGCGGCGGCAAACCGCAGGGGGTCGCTGCGCAACTGAAGCCACGCGAAGGAACTGCCCAGTGGAAACCATCGCCACCAGAGCCGGGCGGCGGCGGCTCTCATGGGGCGATCAGAATCTCCACTTCCTGATTGCTGAGGTGCGCGACGCGTTTCGCATCGGCGGGTGCGAGGGCGATGCGGGCTTTCACGACGCGACGATCCGACGCGGCCTCGGGGCGGATCGGCGCGGCCGGAGAGGAGCGGAGCACCGGCGCGACATCGGTGACCGTGCCGGCCAGCGCGCCCTCGAAGGCGTGGCTCGTGATCGTCGCCACCGCGCCGGGCCGCATGCGCCGGATGTCGGTGTCGTAGACGTAGGCTTCGACCCCCATCGCCTCGGTGGCGCCGAGGGACAGCACCGGCGTGCTCGCCGACTCGCCTGGCCGGAGCAGGGTGTCGAGGACGATCCCGGCGATCGGGGCGCGCAGCAGCGACTGCTCGACCTTCGCCTCTGCGCCGGCCAGTTGGGCGCGGGCGAGCGCGACCTGGCTCTCCGCATAAGCCACGTCGACCGCGCGGACCTCCGCGATCGAGGCCGCCCGGTGCCGGGTTTCCTCCAGCGCCTGTTCCGCGATGGCGAAGCTCCGCTGCGCCGCCTCCAGCTCGGAGAGGGAGATTAGCTTTTTCCCGAACAGAGATTGGGCCCGGGCGTAGGCCGGGCGTTCGTTTTCCAGCTCGGCCTCGCGCTGGGCGACGCTCGCGCGGAGGGCCGCGATGTCGTCGGGTTTGGCGCCGGCGCGCACCTGGGCGAGCGAGGCTTCCGCGATCTTCACCTGAGCGGCGGCTGCGGCGGCATCGGCCGTCGCCCCTTGGTAGGGGTGCAGCACGGCGAGAATCTGTCCGGCCTCCACCCGGTCGCCGCGGCGGACCCTCAGTTCGGCGACGACGCAGGGCCCGCCGCCCAAAGAGTAGGGCGCCCCGAGCTCGATGACCCCTTCGCCCGGGATCAGATGGCCGAGACAAGCCACGGCGGCGGGAGGCGTGGTCGTGGCCGACGAGGTCGATTTACGACACCCTCCGGCCAACAGAATAACGCCGCACGCAAGCAGCGTTCGCCAAGGGACGATAAATGAAAATGCGCGCATGGACTGAAGCCGGCTCGGGACCGAAGCCGGCGAGCCAGTTCGGCCGCGGAAATCGACGCAAGGAGGATGTGCGTCGCGGCCGCGTCCCGGGCCGGCGCGTTCCACCGCTCCGACCTCCCTTATGCCGCCACTTCGGGCGACTATCAGGTGGTCATTGTCGAAATCGCGCCCAGCCTCCCTTTCACCATGACCAGCGTCGCCAGCCTGGCCGCCACCGCGGACAACAAGTCACACACTTTCGCCAGCGTCTTTGCCGTGCTTGCGCCGCACATGGCGGAGCTCGACCGGTTTCTGCGCGGGCAACTCGGGGCGTTCGAGCCCGAGATCCGCGCGATGGCGGACTATTGCATCGATCTTTCCGGGAAGCGCATCCGGCCCGCACTCGTGTTTCTCAGCGGCTGGCGCGGGCCGGCGGAAATCGCGCCCGATCTCGTGCGCGTCGCCGCCGTCGTCGAGTTCGTCCATCTCGCCACCCTCGTGCACGACGATATCATGGACGAGGCCGAGGTTCGCCGCGGCCGCCGCACGGCCTCGCGCGAATTCGGTCCGACGCCCGCGGTGCTGCTGGGCGACGCCTTGTTTGCGCACGGCCTGCACCTCGCGTCGCAATTTCCCACGACTGAAATCTGTATCGCCATCACCGAGTCCGCGCGGCGCGTCTGCGCCGGCGAAATCGTGCAGACGCTGCGCAGGCGCTCGACCAACATCACGCGGGCCGATTATCAGCGGATCGTGGACTTGAAAACCGCCGAGCTCTTCCGCGTTTCATGCTTTCTCGGCGCACGTCTCGCCGGTTCGGAGCCCGGTTACGTGGAAGCGGCGGGCCGCTTCGGCCGGCATCTTGGAATCGCCTATCAGATCTACGACGACCTCGTGGACTTCTTCGGCGACGAGACGCGCATCGGCAAGACGCTCGGCACCGATCTCGCGAGCGGCAAACTCACCCTGCCGCTGCTGGCCCTGCTGGAGCGGCTCCCCGCGGCCGAGGCGGACGCGCTGCGCGCCGAGATCGTCGGCGAGCGGCCTCCGCAGCTCGCGCTGCGCCTGCGGCAGATGCGCGAACTCGCCATTTTTCCCGTGATCGCCGAGGCCGTGCATGCCGAGCTCGCCGCCGCCGCCGCCGCGCTGCGCGAATGGCCCGGCCACCCGCCCACGCCGCTGCTCCTCGGTCTGTGCGATGTGTTGCGGACGCAGGTGGCGGGACTCCGTCCGGCCGGCGAAGCGTAGCGCCCGCCAAGTTCACAGGGGCCGAAGGGGTCGGGTAAGGGTCACGCAACGTGAGTGGCCGCCAGCTGCCAAATTTCCACGGAAGGGAACGGAGTGCGAACAGCCCAATCCACAAAACTCGGCCCTGCCCCGTTACCCCGTCGGTCCGACCTTGATCGCCTCCTCGCCGACCGCGAGTTCCACGCGCTCGTCGGCCCCGAGGTGATCCTCAAAAAATCTTCGTTCGCTTGAAAGGCTGTTATTTCCAGAACGCTCTCCAGGTCGGAAACCTCTACATCGACGTCGCGAACGACACCGTTTTCACCGAAAAGCCCAAGCTCGAGTGGGCCCGCATCGAGGAGGTCGATTACCAGAACGCCGACGACTGGCCAGCTGTCGCCGCCGTCGGACGCCGCTACTACGAGGTCGAGCTCTACCCGAACCTGCGATTCCCGCTCGCCTTCCCCGCCGCGCCCCTTGCCGGAGCCCTATCGCGCCCTGATTGAGAAAGCCTGCGGCGCCAACCTCCACGCCGCATTCCCGCTCGAGTTCTCCTCCGCGGGCGCGTGCTGCCCGAATTCGCCGCCCTCGCGCGGCAAAACGACGCCGCCGCGCTCGCCACCGTGCAAAATTACCTGCGCCTGATCGGCGACGCCACGCTACGCCTCGCCCGCCTCGATCTCCGTCCGGATCCGGCACGGGAAAAGTGAACCACGGAGGACGTGGAGAGCACGGGATCCCATGGCAGACGCGAGCCTCCGCCTCCGGTGCCGTGCTCTGATCGCCGCCGCCACGGTCGTCGTCCCCCTTCTCCTGGAGCCCCCTTTTGCCGGCTGCTCCGTCCGAATTAGCCTGCAACGCCGCCAGGATCTGATCCGTCGCCACCCCGTGGTCCACAAGCGTCACGAAGGACGATCAGCGACACTCACTCGCAAGATGCCGCCTCAGCGCCAACCCCGCCAAAAAAAAGTCACAAGTATCAATTATAGAATAACTTCATGTAAATTTATTCACGTATCCCCTGCTATGCCTCCCGCGGAGGACGGCCGAAGACGGGCGAGGCTGCAGCAAATCCACTATATTGAAACTGAGTTTCAATCGCAGAAATGAATTGAATTGAGGATGGGTCTCAATCTTACATCCGCGCCCTCATCCATCCGTCCATGACTAACAAAGCCCGTTCGTTCATCACCAGTGCCGCGCTCGTGTTTGCCGGCGCCCTCAGCCTGCCGGCCGCCGAGCCCATGCCCTCGTCCGAGGAGATGTGGCGCCTGATCCAGCAGCAACAAAAGCAAATCGAGGAGCTTACCCGCCGCCTCGAAACCACCGCCACGCGCACCGAGCAGGTCGCCCAGCAAAGCCAAGCCGTCGAACAGAAGGTCGACGCCACCGCCTCCCATGTCGAAAACCTCGCCGCCGACGGCGCCGGGGCCGGCGATTCCTGGTTCAAAAACACCTCCGTCGGCGGCTACGGCGAGTTGCACTACAACACCGGCGCGACCGACCAGATCGACCTGCACCGCTTCGTGCTCTTCGTGAACCACGAGTTCTCCCAAAAGATCCGCCTCTTCTCCGAACTAGAGGTCGAGCACGCGTTCTCCGGCGAGGGCAAGCCCGGCGAGGTCGAGGTTGAACAAGCCTTCGTCGAGTTCGACCTCGGCGAGCG
>CAMLNJ010000191.1 GCA_946481225.1 uncultured Verrucomicrobiota bacterium
AGGACGCGCCCGCGGAGGCGAAAGAAGCCCGCGCGGCGTTTTTGGCGTCGGAGGTCGGCTGCGGCATCGACGTGTTTTTCGGCGGGGGCAGCTACGATTTCATCTCGCAGGCGCGGGCGGGGCGCCTGGTGCCGATGTATGCCGAGGGCGAGGCGAAGCCGGACTGGATGAACGAGGACGTGGTGCCGACGAGGCATGCGGGAGACGACTTTCGCGACCCGCAGGGGCGCTGGACGGGGGCGGTGTTGAGTTCCTTCGGCATCGTGTTCAATCGCGACGCGCTCGCGCGGCTGGGCCTGTCCGCGCCGGCGGGGTGGGGGGATCTCGCCGATCCGAGGTATGCCGGGCAGGTGGCGCTGGCCGATCCCACGAAGAGCGGATCGATGAACAAGGCCTTCGAGAACGTGCTTCAGCAAAAGATCCACGCGGTGGTGGACGAGCGCCTGGCGACGAAGAAATTCGCCGACGAGGAGGCGCGTGCGGAGGCCGAGACGGCGGCGGTGGCGGAGGGGTGGCTCGAGGGTTTGCGTCTGTTGCAGGCGATCTCGGCCAATGCGCGCTACTTCACCGACAGCGCACAAAAGGTGCCGATCGACGTCGCCTCGGGAAACTGCGCCGCCGGCATGTGCATCGATTTTTATGGGAGGCAGCAGGTGGAGGCCCTGTGGCGAAGGGCGGGAAGCGCGCGGGTGGGCTACCGTTCGCCTCCCGGCGGCACGGTGTTTTCGGTGGATCCGATCGGGTTGCTGCGCGGCGCCCCAAATCCGAGCGCGGCGCGGGCGTTCATCGAGTTTGTGATGTCGCGCGAAGGGCAGCGGTTGTGGAATCAGCGTCCGGGCACGGAGGGTGGGCCCGAGCGTTTCGCGATCCGGCGGCTGCCGGTCCGGAAAGATTCCTACACGGAGCCGGACGTGGCGGAGCGGCGCAGCGATCCGGAGGAGAACCCCTATGCGCTCGAGAATCCGCTGGTGTATCGGCCGGAGTGGACGGGGGCATTGTTTGGCGAGTTGCGTTTCATCATGCGCGTGATGTGCCTCGATTCGCACCCGGAGCTGACGGCGGCCTGGCGCGAGATCGTGGCGGCGGGTTCGCCGCCGGAGGCGATGGCGGTGTTGGGCGATTTGTCGGCCGTGGACTACGCGGCGGCCTCGGGGCGGATCAAGCAGGCGCTGCGCGCGAAGGACAAGGTGGAGGAACTGCGCCTGGCCCGGGAGCTGGGCGAACGATTCCGCGCCCAATACGCGCGGGCCGCGGAGCTGGCGCGGGCGGGGCGCTGAGACGGCCGTTTTGTTCGCGAGTCCGCTCACCTTGGCGGGAAAGGTTCCACGGCGATCAGCCGCCGGTATGAGATGCTTGGCGAGAATAGGGGGATCGGACTTCCGTTTTTGCGGCGACGGGTTAGTTTTGGCAGATCATGGTGGCGCTGAATCCCGAGCATATCGCGAAGCTCGTCGGCCCCGGCCGGCTGGGCTTTATCGCGACCAACGGACTGCACGACACGGCGGTGATCGAGGGCGCGCAGGAGGACGAATATCGCCACCGAATCCGCGAGGGCTGGCGTGTCGCGGAGGTGCGCCCGATCTGCCGCAGCCTTACGCCGAAACTCATCCACACGAATCCGGAGCTGCGGAACGCACGTGTGTATTCGTATGTGCTCGTGATCCTCGAGCATCCGGCCCGAAAGAGGGTGGAAGTGGAGCGCGAGCCGGAGACGGCGCGCCGGTGAGAATCCGCCGGAGATCGGAGAATGTGGGTCCGGCCGGTGGCCGGGCAGCCAGACCGCCGGTCTGGCCTACAGCCGGGCAACCCGACCGGCGGTCGGGTCTACAGGGCGAGCGGCGCAAGCACGGGCGAGCCGGCGGCACCCCGGAACGCCTTGGGACGGGCGTCGTTTCGCGCGCTACGGCACCGCGTGCGCGCGCTGGGTGGCGGCGGCGAGGAAGTAGTGCTGCGCGGAGAAGGCCGGCGCGCCCGCGGGGCGGGGAACCGGGAGGTAGCCGCCGCCGGGCGTAAGGACGCGGGCGTTTTCGTTGTCCTGTAGCTCGACGGCGAAGAACTCGTCCAGCATCCAGCGGCGGAGGGCGGGGTCGAGCAGGGGGAAAACGACCTCGATACGGCGGAAAAAATTGCGGGGCATCCAGTCGGCGCTGCCGGCGAAGATATCGGGCTCGCCGCCGTCGTTGTGAAAATAGAAGGCGCGGACGTGTTCGAGGAAACGGCCGACGATGCTGCGCACGCGGATATTCTCCGAGAGGCCGGGCACGCCCGGGACGAGGCAGCAGACGCCGCGGACGATGAGGTCTATGCGGACGCCGGCGCGCGAGGCGGCGTAGAGGGCGTCGATCACGGCCGGATCGACGAGGGAATTCATCTTGGCGAGGATGCGGGCCGGGCGGCCGGCGGCGGCGTTTTCCGTCTCGCGCCCGATGTATTCGAGGACTCGGCGGTGGAGCGTGTAGGGGGCGACGAGGAGGCGCTGAAATTCGGGGGCGCGGCCGAAACCGGTGAGGGCGTTGAAGAGCGCGGCGGCGTCCGCGGTGAGGTCGTCGCGCGAGGTGAAGCAGCTCAGGTCCGTGTAGATCCTCGCGGTGCGCGGGTTGTAGTTGCCGGTGCCGAGATGGACGTAGCGGCGGAGCTTGCCGTCGGTCTCGCGGCGGACGACGAGGGCCACCTTGCAGTGGGTCTTGTGTCCGACGAGGCCGTAGACGACATGAACGCCGGCCTCCTCGAGCTGGCGCGCCCACTGGATATTGTTGGCCTCGTCGAAGCGGGCCTTGAGCTCGACGAGCGCGGTCACCTGCTTGCCGTTCCGGGATGCCTCGACGAGGGCTCGGACAAAGGGGGAGTCGCCGGAGGTGCGGTAAAGGGTCTGCTTGATGGCGAGAACCCTCGGGTCGCGCGCGGCCTGCTCGACGAAGTCGACGACGGGCTGGAAGGAGTCGTAGGGGTGGTGCAGCAGGACGTCGCGCTCGCGAAGCGTGTCGAAGACGAGGGCGGGCTCGCGCAGCGGCGTGGCATTGATCGGCTGGAAGGGCGGATACTTCAGGTCGGGGCGGTCGATGTCGGCGAGCGACATGAGGCGCAGGAGGTTCACCGGGCCTTCGAGGCGGAAGACGTATTCGTGCGAGAGGTCGAGGTGCTGGCAGAGGGTGGCGAAGATCTGGTCGTCGACGCCGTCCTCGATCTCGAGACGCACGGCGGCGCCGCGGCGGAGGTTGCGGAGTTCCTCCTCGATTTTCTTGAGGAGGTTTTCGGCCTCTTCCTCGTCGATGTAGAGATCGCTGTTGCGCGTGACCCGGAAGGTGTGGACGCCGTGGATCTTGTAGCCGGGGAAGAATTCGGCGGCGCAGAGCTTCACGATGTCCGAGAGGAAAATGAAGCGGCGGCCGAGGCGGTCGTTGTCGGGCGAGTCTATGCCGATGATGCGCGGCAGGACGCGCGGGACGGGGAGGATGGCGAAGTGCCGGTCGATCCCGGGCGTGGACGGATCGTCGAGCGAGACGACGAGATTGAGGGTCTTGTTGCCGAGCTGGGGAAAGGGATGCGCCTGGTCGATCGCGAGCGGGGTGAGGACCGGGAATATCTGTTCCTCGAAATAGGTGCGGACCCAGGCGAATTCGGAGGCGGTGAGGGAGCCGGCGTCGGCGAAGGTGATGTTTTGCTCGGCGAGGGCGGGAAGGAGTTGTTCCCGCCAGCACCGATACTGGTCCTCGACGAGCGAGGCGACGACGCCGTGGATGCGGCGGAGCTGTTCGCGCGGGCCGATGATGTCGATGCCGCCCGAGGGCGCGACGTTGTTGTCGACCTGCTGGATGAGACCGGCGACGCGGATCTCGAAGAACTCGTCGAGGTTGCTGGAGACGATGGAGAGGAATCGGACGCGTTCGAGCAGCGGATGGCGGGGGTTTTGGGCCTGCTCGAGGACGCGGCGGTTGAAGGCGAGCCAGCTTAGCTCGCGGTTGAAATAGGCGGACCTGGCGCGGCCGTCGGCGCGGGCGACGGGGGCGGGGCGGTTGTCGGGCTGAAGGACGGCGTTGTCGTCGGGGGCGGGCTTTGCCGGGCGGCGTTTGGCGCGCGGGGAACTTTCGCCGGCGGAAAGGGCGGCGGAGGTCTTGGAGACGGAGGAGCGTTTACGCGGCGTGGCCATGCGGGGTGCGGAACAGAAAAACGCACCGGGACGGGGCGTGGGAGACGAGCACAATGCGACGGGTAACGTGTTTGTCACGCGCTAGCGGGTGGTTGTTCGGAGGCCGGTGGGGAGACTGCGGATACCGGAGAGACCGAGGCGGTGCCGGGCCGGGGCCCGGCGTTCCCGGGGGCTCAGGCGATCCAGAGCGTCTTTGGATTGGTGAAGGCGAGGACGCCGGGGCGGCCTAGTTCGCGGCCCAGGCCGGAGGCCTTGCTGCCACCGAAGGGCACGGCGACGTGGGAACGGACGGCGTGGTTGACGAACACCATGCCGGCCTCGAGACGCGGGGCGTAATCGGTGCGGGCGCGGCGGAGGTCTCGGGTGAAAATCGCGCCACCGAGCCCGTAGGTCGTCCGGTTGGCGGCGGCGAACATGGCGTCGACGCTCCGGGCGACCTCGACCGCGGCGACCGGGCCGAAAAGCTCCTCGTCGGCGGCGGGCATGCCGGGGGCGACGTCGGCGAGGAGGGTTGGCGGATAGTAGGCGCCGGGGCCGGCGGGGACCTCGCCGCCGATGACGAGGCGGGCGCCCCGGCGGAGGGACTCGGATACCTGTTGGTGAAGCTCGTCGCGAAGGTCGGCGCGGGCGAGGGGGCCGAGTTGGACGCCGGGCGCGGTCGGATCGCCGACGCGATAGGAAGACATGGCGAGGGCGAGGCGGCGGATGAACTCGTCGGCGACGCGGGCGTGGACGATGAAGCGCTTGGCGGCGACGCAGCTCTGGCCGTTGTTGACCAGCCGGGCGGCGGCGCAGGTTTGCGCGGCGGCGGGCAGATCGGCGTCGGGGAAAATCAAATACGGATCGCTGCCGCCGAGCTCGCCGACGAATGGCTTGAGGGCGGCCCCGGCAAGGGAGGCGACCCGGCGGCCGGCGGCGGTGCTGCCGGTGAGGGTGACGCCGCGGACGCGTTCGTCGGCGATCAGCGGCTCGACGGCGGCGCCCGGCGCGAGGATGCAATCGAAGACGCCGGCGGGCAGGCCGGCGCGGCGGGCGAGGGCGGAGAGGGCGAGGGCGGTGCCGGAGACGTTGCTGGCGTGTTTGAGGAGGAGGACGTTGCCGGCGATGAGCGCGGGGGCGGCGGCGCGGACGACCTGCCAGAGCGGAAAATTCCACGGCATGATGGCGAGGACGACGCCGAGGGGCTCGGGCACGATCGAGACGCCGGCCGGGGCGACGGGCGGGATCTCGGGCTTGAGGAAGGCGGCGCCGTGGCGGGCGTAGTGGAGGAGACCGTCGCGGCACTTGGCGATCTCGGCGAGGGAGTCGGCGAGCGGCTTGCCCATCTCGGCCGTCACGAGGGCGGCGAGGGAATCGCGGTCGCGGTGGAGCTCGGCGGCGAAGGCGCGGAGGTGGCGCGCGCGGACGGCGGGAGCGGTGGCGCGCCATTTGGCGGCGGCGGCGTGGGCGGCGGAGAGGCGGGCCTCGATCTCGCGTTTCGAGTGCGCGGGGTGACGGGCGATGACTTTGCCGGTGGCGGGGTTGATGGAGGCGAGGGCGGCGGCCATGCCGGAACGTCGCCCGGAGTCCACCGGCGGGCAAGCGCGCGGGCGCGGCGGAGCGGCGCGGCCGCGCCTCGGGGGAATCAGCGGACGCGCATGCCGGCGGCTTCGTTCCAACGGAGCGGGCGTTCGTGGCGGGGAAGAGGGGCCTCGGGTGTTTCGCCGATTTTCACGCCATGCGGCCATGCGGGCGGGCAGATCGCGACGTAGCGCGCATAGCCGCCGAGGCCGCCGCCGAGCTTGGGGTATCCGATGACGACGAGCGCGCCGGTCTCGGGGACCTTGTCGAGGTTGGCGACGCCCTCGGCCTGGGCGTAGCCGTGGTGCATGAGCCAGTGTTCGCCCTCGAGGTTTGGCGTGCTGTCGGTGTCGAGCGGCTCGTGGCCGTGGAAGAGGATGCGGCGCTCCTCGTGGAGAAAGCGCAGCGCGGCGAGGCTTACGCCCGGGAAGCGGGTGAGCTTGGCGAGCGCGGGATCGGGCCATTTCTTGGACCAATCGGAGCGGACGAAGACGACCGAGCCGGCCGGGACGCGTCCGTGCGCGGCTTCCCATTTTTCGATGTCGGCGACCTGGAGGTGGTAGAACACGACGAGGCTGTCGCCGGCGGCGTTCCAG
>CAMLNJ010000192.1 GCA_946481225.1 uncultured Verrucomicrobiota bacterium
GCCCCCGTCGTCTATCACTGCGAAATCCGGCGAACAGAAACTAAGTGAACAGTATTGTGGCTAAGAGCCCGAACGCAGTGGGTAACAGCGGACCGCCTTGCGGCGTGCCCTCGCGCATCGACGTGCGGACGCCGTCCTCCATCACGCCGGCTTGCAGGAAGCGCCGGACGATCCAACGCACGCGTTTGTCCGCGATGCGCTCGCCCAGCCGGCTCATCAGCCGGTCATTGTTCACGTGGTCGAAGAACGCCTCCAGGTCGATGTCCACCACCCAGTCGCCACGCTCGCGGATATGCGCCTGCGCGGCGACCATGGCCTGGTGCGCGCTTCGGCCCGAACGGAAGCCGTGGCTGTGCGCGTGCTACGTCGGGTCGAGGATGGGTTGCAAAACTTGCAACAAGGCTTGCCGCACCAGCCGGTCCTGCACCGTCGAGATGCCGAGATGGCGCTCGCCTCCGTTCGATTTCGGGATTGTCACCCGTCGTAGCGCGCTCGGCCGGTAACTTCCGTCGAGCAATTGCGCGCAACGCTTCGGCACGGAGCCGGAAGCGCTCCTCGAAGGCCGCGACGGTGATGCCGTCGATGCCGGGCGCGCCTGCGTTGGCCCGCACGCGTTTCCACGCGGCGTTCAGGTCGGCGGGGGCCGGCACCTGCTCCATCGGTCTGTCCGTCTGACCTGGGCTTTCCCGCCGCTCGCTCGCGCGTTCCGACCGGACGCTCCCCGGCAAAGGCGCCCTGGGTTCACCGTTCGCCCCCGGCGGGGATGACACCGCATTCGCGGAGACGGGTTGTCCTCTCGTCTTCACGGCAACACCCGGCTTACTCGCCCACTGATTGCTTGCGTCCGCGTGGACGCACCGTTCGGGCCTTCGCTCCAGCCGGCTTTCCCGGCCTTCGTCGCTACTACGCCCTCTGCTGACTGTTCCGGCTCGCTACGCGACCGGTCTTGTCGGCCTGCGGCCTCGGAACTGTAACGGGGTTCGGCGCGCCTCTCGACACGCCCAGCCGCGACTCGCGCCGCGTCGCCGCGCAGACCTCCTGAGATAGGCCGTCCAATCTTCGCCGCACGACCGTCGACTCTACGCTGCCGAGCTTTGACCAAAATGGACTTCGCGGCCAGTGGCCCGCTCGTCCGCCCTTGGCGCCTCTCAGCCGGTTCTTATTCATCGCCCCGCGGCCACGCGCTTCTTTCAGACGCCGCCTCACGACGTCGCCATTGCGCTTCGCTTCCCTTCGCCTCGGTCAGGCTGAGACGAAGACTTTCACTTCGCTGACTGGATGACATGCTCAGCATATCACGAGAAAGGCCGGCCCCCTCGAGCCGGCCTTCTGAATTTTTTCGCGTCGCGGAATCCGCGACGCCCGCCCGTGCGGGCACGGAGCCCGCTCGCCCGCTCAGCCTTGGCGCAGGTTCGTCGGCACGTAGTTGCGCTGCGGCTCGCCGACGTAGACCTGCCGCGGGCGGTAGATCTTCAGCTTCGGATTGGCGGCGACCTCGCGCCACTGCGCGATCCAGCCCGGCATGCGGCCGATGGCGAACATCACCGTGAACATGTTCTCCGGGATGCCCAGCGCGCGCATGATCAGGCCCGAGTAGAAATCCACGTTCGGGTAGAGCTTGCGCTGCACGAAATACGGGTCGTTGAGCGCGCACTCCTCGAGCTTCATCGCGATGTTGAGGAGCGGGTCGTCCTTGATGCCGAGCGAGGCGAGGGCCTTGTAGAAGGAGGCCTTGATGATCTTCGCGCGCGGATCGTAGTTCTTGTAGACGCGGTGGCCGAAGCCCATCAGGCGGTCGCCCTTGCCGGACTTCGCGGCGGCGATGAAACGCGTGCCGTCGTCGCCGTCGGCGTGGATGTTTTTCAGCATCTCGATCACCGCCATGTTGGCTCCGCCGTGCAGCGGGCCCCAGAGCGCGTTCACGCCGGCGGACACCGAGGCGAAAAGGTTCGCGCCCGCGGAGGCCACCATGCGCACGGTCGAGGTGGAGCAGTTCTGCTCGTGGTCGGCGTGGAGGAGGAGAAAAAGGTTGAGGGCCTGCGCGACCTCGGGCGTGGGCACATACTCGGAGTAGGGCTCCGAGAACATCAGGTGCAGGAAGTTCTCGCAGTAGCCGAGCTTCGGGTGAGGGTAGTTGAATGGCAGGCCCTTGCTGACGCGAAAGGTGTGCGCGGCGATGGTGCGAACCTTCGAGATCGCGATAGCGGCGGCCTCGTCGAAATGCTCGAGGTCGTTCTGGTGGTTGTTGCTCGCGAGGTGCGGGTAGTAGGCGCCGAGCGCGTTGAGCGTGGCGGAAAGGACCGCCATCGGATGCGCGTCGTGAGGGAAGCTCTGGATGAAGCGGATGAGGCCCTCGCGCAGGGGAGCGTTGGCGGTGAGCAGGCCCGAGAACGCGCTGCGCTGCTCCGGCGTGGGCAGCTCGCCGTTCATGACGAGAAGCGAGCTCTCGATGAAGTTCGATTTCTCCGCCAGCTGCTCGATCGGATAGCCACGGTAGCGAAGGATGCCCGCCTCGCCGTCGATGAAGGTGATCTTGCTCAGGCAGGAGCCGGTGTTGCCGAAGCCGTCGTCGTAGGTGATGTAGCCCGTGTCGCCACGCAGCTTGCCGATATCCACCGCCTTCTCGCCCTCCGAGCCGATGATTACGGGTAACTGGAGTTCCTTGCCGTCGATTTTAAGGGTAGCGGTGTTGGCCATAAGCCCCGCTACGTGAGCAAAGTTGATACCGTATGCAAAGCAAAGTCGGCGCGGGGTCGGCGACTCCTCCGCGAGCTATTAGCACCTCGCACGCCCAGCGTAAGCAAATGTTTCAAGAACCCGCGCGCTTTCAGCGGCGGAAGAGGTGCAGCCGCGCCCGTGTCGGGCGCGTTCCGACGGAGAGCCACGGTCGACACGACCTTGGCTACAGCACCACCAAGTGGTCGCGATGCACCACTTCAAGGCGCTTGCGGCCGGGGAAGAGCGGACGCAGCTCGTCGGTCGATTTGCCGGCCATCGCCCGCACCTCGGCGTCGTCGAACGCGGCCTCGCCGCGCGCGAGAACCGCGCCGTCGGGCCCGAGGATGTTGATCACATCTCCCGTCGCAAAACGTCCACGCACACCGGTGACGCCGATCGCGAGCAGGCTGCGGCCTTGCTCGCGAAGCACGGGCACGGCGGTCGCGTTGACCACCACCGCGCCGGCCGGCCTCTGATAAAAGGCGATCCAGCGCTTGCGCGACTCGAGGGGCTCGCCGGCCGGGACGAAAAACGTGCCGGGATTGTCGCCGGCGAAGAGGCGCGCGAGGATGTCGGGCTCGGCGCCGCTCGCGATGAAGACGCCGCAACCGGCGCGCAGGGCGACCTTCGCCGCCGAGATCTTCGAGATCATCCCGCCGGTGGCCGTGACGTCCGTGGTGCCGCCGGCCATCGCCTCGATCTCGGGCGTGATCTTTTCGACGACGGGCAGGATCTTGCCCGTGCCCTTCATGTCGATGAGGCCGGGCGCGGTGGAGAGGATGACGAGGTGCTGGGCGCCGACGAGCGCGGCGACCATGGCGGAGAGCGTGTCGTTGTCGCCGAACTTGATCTCGGCCGCGCTCACGGTGTCGTTCTCGTTGATCACGGGCACGACGCCGTAGTCGATCAGCTCCTCGAGGCAGGCCTTCACGCCGAGGTGGCGATGGCGCGAGCGCAGGTCCTCGTGGGTGAGGAGCACCTGCGCGACGGTCGTGCCGTGCGGATCGAAGGCGCGCTGCCAGGTCTGCATGAGCAACGACTGGCCGATCGCGGCGCAGGCCTGCTTCTTCGAGACGTCGGCGGGTTTCTTCTTCAACCCGAGACGTCCCATGCCGAGGCCGACGGCGCCGGAGGAGACCACGATCACCTCGACGCCGGTGGCGCGCAGGCCGGCGATGCCGGCGGCGAGGGCGTCGATGCGCGCGGTATTCAGTTGCCCGATACCGTGCGTGAGCACGCCGGTGCCGAGCTTGACGACGACGCGTTTGGGGAGGGCGGCGGACATTGGCTGATGAAAATCGGAAGTCGCAGGTCTGAAGGTCCCAGGTCCCAGGTCGAGTGCGGCGCGGCTACGCCGCGCGGCGCCGTCCTTCGACTTTTGACCTTAAGACTTTCGACCGTCCGGCCGAGTGCCGGGCTAGCCGACCGTGAGGAGGTCCTTCTCCTTCGATGCGAGATGGGTGTTGATGTCGGCGATGGACTTGTCGGTCGCCACCTGGACGTCCTTCTCGACGCGCTTCGCCTCGTCCTCGGGCAGCTTGGCCTTCTTCACGGCCTCGAGCACGTCGCGGCGGACGTTGCGAACCTGCACGCGGCCTTCCTCGGCGAAGCGCTGGGCGATCTTCACGAACTCCTGGCGGCGCTCGCGGCTCATCTCGGGCAGACCGATGCGGACCACGCTGCCGTCGATGCGGGGGTTGAGCCCGATGTTGGCGATCTGGATGCCCTTCACGATGGCCTGGAGGGTGCCCTTGTCCCAGGGCTGGACCACGATCTGACGCGAATCGGGGGTGCTGATGGCGGCGCAGTCCTTGATGCGCATCATCGAGCCGTAGGACTCGACCATCACGCCCTCGACCATGGTCGGGGATGCCTTGCCGGTGTGGATGTTGGAGAATTCGTGGAGCGTGTGATCCACGGCTTTCTTCATGCGGGCCTGGGCGTCGGAGAGGAAGGGAGAGGACATGGCTACGAGGGATGAGGTTGGGAAAACCGGCACTATCCGCCGGGGCGGGCGGGCTTGTCGAGAGCGCGCTGGGCGCCGCGGACGAACCTATAAGAACGACAAAGCCGCCCCCGAAGGAGCGGCTGGAAAGCGAACGGATATGCCGCGCGTCAGCTATGCACCAAGGTGCCCACGGGCTCGCCATGGACGGCGCGGGTGATGGCGTCGGGCGCGTGCAGGTCGAACACGAGGATCGGCATGTTGTTGTCGAGGCACAGCGAGAAGGCGGTGCTGTCCATGACGTTGAGCCGCTGCTTGAGGGCCTCGATAAAGGTGAGGCTGTCGTAGCGGACCGCGTCGGCGTGTTTCTTCGGATCCTTGTTGTAGATGCCGTCGACCTTGGTCGCCTTCATGATGATGTCGGCGCGGATCTCGGAGGCGCGCAGGGCGGCGGTCGTATCCGTGGAAAAATACGGGTTGCCCGTGCCGGCGGCGAAGATCACGACGCGCCCCTTCTCGAGGTGGCGGACGGCGCGGCGGAGGATGAAGGGCTCGGCCACCTGGTTCATCGGGATGGCGGACTGCACGCGGCAACTGACGCCGAGTTTTTCGAGGCAATCCATGATCGCGAGGGAGTTGATCACGGTGGCGAGCATGCCCATGTAATCGCCGGTGGTGCGGTCGACGCCGCGCTGCGAGCCGGTGAGGCCGCGGAAGATATTGCCGCCGCCGATGACGACGCAGACCTCGATGCCGAGGTCGTGGACGATTTTCACCTGACGACAGATGTCCTCGAGGATCTGGGGATCGATCGGGTCGGCGCCTTTGCCGCGAAGCACTTCGCCACTGAGTTTCAGGACGATGCGCTTGTATTTGACGGTGGAGGTCGTGGCCGGGCGGTCGCTCATGGTTGAGCGAAAGAAAAGCGGGCCGCGCGAGGGTCGGTCAAGCGCGGCGCGGAAACGCACCGCGGAGGACGCAACCGGGAGTTCCCCGGATTAGTCGATCAGTAGCGCCACCTGCACGCCGGGCCCGTGCACGCCCTCGATGAGAATGCCTTCGACGTCGGCGGTCTTGGAGGGACCGGTGGCCCAGACGACGTTGGGGTCTTTCGGCAACGCGGCGATGGCGGCGGGCACGTCGAGGTGGATCTGCGCGCGGCGGAGCACGGCGACGTGCGTCCAAGGCGTCAGCGCACCCAGGCGGCGCGAGGTGCCGAGGTCGGAGAAAACGAGCGTGCCGGTCTCGGCCACGGCGCCGACGGCGGCGGTGATACCGAACTGGTAATCGTCGACGCGGGCGCGGTCGAACTCGGTCTCGACCGTGAAACCACCCGCGGCATCGAAAACGGCGCGCAGGGAGGGCCAGAGCGCGGGGTCGCAGTAGCCGTGATTCCAGGCGTTTTTCGCGAGCAGATCGACGAGTTCGCCGACGGACGCGAGCGGGGTGCCGTTCACGCTCTTTAGCCGCTCCGCGAAGAGAGTCCACGCGTCGACCGAGCCGCGCGCCTGGCGCATGATGACGAGTTCGCGGTCCCAATTTGGCAGTGGGGCGCGCTCGGGCAGCGGAGCGAGGGCGGCTTTGACTCGGGCGAGAAGGGTGTCGCGGGCGGTGGACATCGGA
>CAMLNJ010000193.1 GCA_946481225.1 uncultured Verrucomicrobiota bacterium
CCTCGTCGTCGACGAGTTTGCCGGCGCCTTCCATGGCGGAGAGGAGCGTGGCTTCCGAGTAGCGCGGCGGCGGCTTGGTGGTCTCGTGGTGGAGCTTGGGCTCGGTGGTCTTGGCCTTGTTGGCGTCGGAGGGACTGAGAGCGGGAAGGGCTTTGGCGGAGCCGGAATCCTTTTTGGAGTCGGAGCCGGAGCCGGTCTCGTCTTCGAGCGCGGCGGACTTGCCGTAGACGGCGAGCCAACCGGCCTCGGTGAGGACCTTGCCCTCGGTCTTGAAGTCGTGTTTGCCGGCGACGGTCGAGATGCGGGTGGTGACGTCGAACTGGGCTTCGGGATAGAAGGTCGCGACGAAGCGGCGCGCGATCATGTCGTAGACCTTGGCCTCCATCTCATCGAGCGACTTGGGCTCGGTGGTGGTGGGGATGATCGCGAAGTGGTCCGAGATCTGGGCGTTGTTGAAGATCTTTTTGTTGCCGGGGCGGATCCACGCGGACTGCACGACCTTCGCGGCGTGTTGCGCGAGGTCTCCGCCGAGGGACTGCATCGTCTCGCGGACCGTGTTTGCATAATCCTCGGGGAGGGCGCGCGAATCGGTGCGGGGGTATGTGATGACCTTGTGGCGCTCGTAGAGGGCCTGGGCGATCTGGAGCGTGCGGCGGGCGGAGAGGCCGAAGCGGCCGTTGGCCTCGCGCTGGAGCGTGGTGAGATCGTAGAGGCGCGGGGATGCCTGGGTGGTGGGTTTTTTCTCCTCGCGGACGGTGGCGGTCGGGTTGCCCTGGCATTCGGCGAGGACGGCCTGGGCGATGGTTTCTTCCCAGACGCGGTCGATGCGGTCGTGCTCGTTGGCGGCGTCGCGCTTGAAGTTGGGTTTTTGATACACGCCCTCGTAGGCGCCTTGGGCGACCTGGAAGGTGGCGGTGAGGCGCCAGAAGGGGCGGGGCTTGAAATTGCGGATCTCGAGCTCGCGGGCGTAGACGATGGCGAGGGTGGGGGTCTGGACGCGGCCGACGGAGGCGACGTTGCCGGCGCGGGAGCCGAACATGCGCTTGGTGAGGGCGCGGGTGCCGTTGATGCCGATGAGCCAGTCGCTCTCGGAGCGGCAGCGGGCGGCGTCGGCGAGTCCGGCGAGCTCGGAGCCGTCGCGGAGTTTCTCGAAGGCTTTTTTGATGCCGTCGGTCGTCATGCTCTGCATCCAGGCGCGCTTCACGGGCAGCTTGGATTTCGCGAGCTGGTAGAGGTAGGCGAAGATGAGCTCGCCCTCGCGCCCGGCGTCGCAGGCGTTGATGACCTGGTCGACGTCTTTGCGGGCGAGAAGCTTTTTAAGAAGGTTGAACTTCTCCTTGGAGTCCTCGACGGGCTTGAGGCCGAATTTTTCCGGGACGATCGGGAGCGTCTCCAGGCGCCAGAAGCCGTATTTCTTTTTGTCGATGTCCTCGGGCATCTCAAGTTCGACCACATGGCCGACGGCGGAGGAGATCACCCATTCGTCGTTCTCGTAGACGTCGCCTTTTTTCGGCACCTTTCCGAGCGCGCGGGCAAGGTCGGCGGCTACGGATGGCTTTTCGGCGATGACAAGGGACTTCATGAAGGGGGGAGCGGCTAGGGAGCGGGCGAGGGAAGCGCAAGCGCGCGTTTTCGTCGGCTCAGTTGGCGGGCCGCTTTCGCGGGGCGGGGACGGGAGGGGAACCGGCGCCAAAATAGAGGCGGTTATCGAAGACGAAGCCGGCGGGGGCGGAGGGGCGCAAGGCGAGGAACCGGGAATGCGCCGGATTCAGGATGTAGTTGAACTCCTGAGGCACGATCACGCTCGGCACGGCCAAGGCCAGGCGTCGATTTTGTCGCAGCCAACGGTCCCCGGCGGCGCGGGCGAGGGCGATCTGGCCAAGGTTTGCGGCCGTCTCGGGCGTCACATGTTCGATGTCGTCCTGCCCGATCTCCACGGCCACGAGCGAAAAAGCCGGAAGCGGAGCGCTCGTGTCGAGGTGCACGAGTGTTTCCAGCAGCGCCAGCGCGCGGCTGCCGCTGGTGTAGACGGCGCGCAGGCCGGGGCTGTTCCAGCGGCCTCCGTAAAGGCGCGCCCCTTCGCCATTGAAGGCCTCGGGGGCGCGAGCGGTCTTGATGAGTCGATAAAGCGTCGGCACGCGGAGGCGGCGGAGCGGGCGCGTAGGCGCCGGACGCTCAGGTATAGACGCCGTGTTCGAGGCGCCCGATGAGGTTTTCGACCTCGCGGGCGCCGGGCTCGG
This sequence comes from uncultured Verrucomicrobiota bacterium, assembly GCA_946481225.1. The sequence continues at coordinate 2,241 of CAMLNJ010000193.1, forward strand.
TCTCGGCGTAATCCAAGGGCGTCTCGCCTCCGAGGGCGCGCGCCGGACGGCGGAGCCAGTCTCGCGCCGTCTCCTCGTGGTAGTCGAAAAGCTGTGCCGCCAGCCAGAACAGGCGCGCGTAGCGGACCACCCGGTCGCCATGCGCGGGATCAAGAGGGGCGCGATCATGGCGACGCCGGGCGAGCGTGGCCACCGAGATGCCAATCTTTTGGGCCAACTCCTCCACGGTCAGGCCAAGCATCTCGCGCAAGGCATCGAACTCGGCGACCGGCAGCCCCGCTCGAATCGCCGCCATCATCTCCGGCGTATCGAGATGCGGATGGGCGGGGCTGATGGCATCGCCCTCGTGCAGGCTATCGGCCGCGCCGCTGCGGGGATGCCGCGTGATAAGGGCTGCCTTCATTTGAGAGGAATTGAATTATCATTTGATTTAATGGCAAGTGAAAAAAGCCCCGCTCGCGGGTTGGCGAGCGGGGCGGGAGAGCGAAGGCGCGGGCTGTTTAGGCGGCGACCTTGGGGCACTCGGCGAGGGCGGCGTCGAAGGCCTTGAGCATGGCGGCGATGGTCTCGTCGGTCTCGTCGCCCATGTTCGAGATGCGGAAGGTCTTGCCCTTGAGCTTGCCGTAGCCGCCGTCGATCACGAGGCCGTGCTTGGACTTAAGGGTCTTGTTGAGCGCGGCGAGGTCGTAGCCGAGATTGTTGGCGAAGCAGTTGAGCGAGACGGAGCCGTAGCCCTCCTTGGGGAACATCTTGAAGCCCTTCGCGAGGATGTGGTCGCGCACGGTCTTGTTGAGGCGTGCGTGGCGGGCGAAGCGGGCCTCGAGGCCCTCGGCCTTGATGTCCTCGAGCTTGGACTTGAGGGCGTAGATCAGGGCGATGGTGGGCGTGCTCGGGGTCATGCCGGCCTCGTGGTTCTTCTGGAACTCGACGAAGTCGAAATAGTAGCCGCGATCGGCGACGGTGGCGGCGCGGTCGAGGGCTTTTTTGGAGACGCTGAGGAAGGCGAGGCCGGGGGGCAGGGCGAAGGCCTTCTGCGAGCCGGTGATGAGGACGTCGATGCCGAGCTCGTCCTTCTTGATCGGCATGGCCGAGAGGGAGCTGACGGTGTCGACGATGGAGATGACCTCGGGGAACTCGCGGAGGACGGCCATGAGCGCGGGCAGGTCGCTCATGCAGCCGCAGGAGGTCTCGTTGTGGATGATCGTGACGGCGTCATAGGCGCCGGTGGCGAGCTCCTTGCGGAGAGCCTCGGGATCGACGGGCTGGCCCCACTCGGCCTTGAGGGCGCCGGCCTGCTTGCCGCAGCGCTGCGAGACGTCGAACCACTTGTCGGAGAAGGCGCCGTTCATGCAGTTGAGCACCTTCTTTTTCACGACGTTGCGGATCGCGCCTTCCATGACGCCCCAGGCGGAGCTGGTGGAGAGATACACGGGATCCTTCGTGAAGAAGAGGGCCTGCAGCTCGGGCTGGATCGCGTTGTAGAGCGCGACGAAGTCGTTGCTGCGGTGGCCGATCATGCCTTGGGCCATCGCCTGGAGCGTCTTGTCGGAGACGGCGATGGGACCGGGGATGAAGAGTTTGTAGCTCATGGAGGAAAAGGAACGGGTGTGGATGGCGAAGGCGGGAAGATGTCAGAACATCCCGCCCGCCGGGGCGCGGTCAAATCCGATTTCCCCTCGCGTCTTGGCGGGCGCGCGCCTTTTTCCGGTGACGAACACCCATCGTCCGCGCCGCATGTCCAACTGGCTCAAACGCAAGCTCAACACCCTCGAACACTTCACGATCGACGTGATTTTCGGGCGGCGCGAGGGCGTGGGGCCGACTTTGTTCGCGGGCTTTTTGCACGCGCTGTCGTGGCTCTTCAGCGGCATCGCGCAAACGCGCGTGTGGCTGTATCGGAAGCGTATCCTGCACGACCAGCCGCTCGGGTGCCTCGTCGTCGTGGTGGGCAACCTCACTGTCGGCGGGACGGGCAAGACGCCCGTCGTGGAGATGTTCGCCCGCGCTCTGCGCGACCGCGGGCGCAAGGTCGCCATCCTCTCGCGCGGCTACCGCAGCAAGGCCCCGCCGATGTGGAAAAAAGCCCTCTGGTGGTTCACCCACACGAGCGCGCCGCCGCCGCGCATCGTGAGCGACGGGCGCGAGGTGTTGCTCGATTCCGAGAAGGCCGGCGACGAGCCCTACATGCTGGCGCGCAACCTGCCCGGCGTCGTCGTGCTCGTGGACAAGGACCGCGTGAAGGCCGGCGTCTTCGCCATCAAAAAATTCCGCTGCGACACGCTGATCCTCGACGATGGCTTCCAATACCTGCCGCTCAAGGGCCGGCTCAACCTGCTCCTCGTCGACAAGACCAACCCCTTCGGCAACGGCCATCTCCTGCCGCGCGGCATCCTGCGCGAGCCGATCAAACACCTGAAACGCGCCAGTTACGTCTTCCTCACGAAGTCCGACGGCCGCCGCGATCCCGAGCTCGAGGAGTTGATCCAGCGCCACAACCCGGGGGTGAACGTGATCGAGTGCGCGCATCGGCCGCAGTTCTTGCAACGTCTCGGCTCGACCGAGCGCCGCCCGCTCGCGGACCTCGATGGCAAGCGCGTGGGCGCGTTTTCCGGCATCGCGGTGCCGGAGAGCTTCGAGGCCTTCGTGCGCGACCTGGGCGGGCGCATCGAGTTCACGAGGCGCTTCCTCGACCACTATCGGTTCACCTACGAGGATTTCGTGGAGATCTTTTCCGAGGCGCTGGAGCGCAAGGTGGACTACATCGTGACGACCGAGAAGGACGCGGTGCGCATTCCCGACGGCATGCCCTGTCCGGTTCCTATCTATTACCTGCGTCTCGAGATCGAGATTCTGCGCGGCGCGAGCGGCTTCGACGACGCCGTGGGCCGCATTTGTTTTCCGACTTCCGGTCCCGGCGGCGGAGGCGGCGGCATCGCGGTGCCGGGAGGCTTCCCCGCCGCGCGCTTGCGTTGAGCGGGCCGCAATTCCCATTGTCGGCCGACCGTTCCCGATTTTCCCCGATGCTCTCCGATCCTCGTCTCGACCAACTGGCCGCCGGCCTCACCGGCTTTTCCTGCGATTTGAAAAAGGGCGAACGCGTCCTCATCGACGCCTTCGACGTGCCGGACGCGATGATCGTCTCGCTCATCCGCGCCGCCCGCGCCCGCGGCGCGCACCCCGTTGTGCAGATCCACCGCGCCCGCGTCAGCCGCGAGCTCATGATCGGCGCCGAGGAGGAGCAGTTCGCGCCCCTCGTCGAGGTCGAGCTGAAGCGCATGCAAAAGATGGACGCCTACATCGCCCTGCGCGGCTCGGACAACATCTTCGAGGCCTCCGACGTGCCCTCGTCCCGCGTCCAGCTCTACGCGCGCATCATGAAGCCCGTGCTCGACCACCGCGTGAACAAGACCAAGTGGGTCGTGCTCCGCTGGCCGACGCCCGCGATGGCCCAGCAGGCCGGCCTCAGCACCGAGGCCTTCGAGGACTTCTATTTCAAGGTCTGCACGCTCGACTACGCCCGCATGATCCCGGGCATGAAGGCGCTCAAGACCCTTATGGAGAAAACGGACTGCGTGCAGATCAAGGGCCCCGGCACCGATCTCTCCTTCTCGATCAAAGGCATCGGGGCGCGCGAGTGCGGCGGTCAGCGCAACATCCCGGACGGCGAGGTGTTTTCCTGCCCCGTTAAGGACTCGGTCGAGGGCGTCATCCAATACAACACGCCTTCCGTTTATCTCGGCACCTCCTTCGACAACATCCGCCTCGTCTTCAAGAAAGGCCGCGTCGTCGAGGCGACCGCCAACAACACGAAACGCCTCAACGAGATCCTCGATAGCGACGCCGGCGCGCGCTATGTCGGCGAGTTCGCGATCGGCTTCAATCCGCACATCCGCGAGCCGATGCGCGACATCCTCTTCGACGAGAAGATCGCCGGTTCCTTCCACTTCACCCCGGGCCAGGCCTACGAGGGCGTGGGCAACGGCAACAAGAGCCAGGTCCACTGGGACATGGTGAACATCC
>CAMLNJ010000194.1 GCA_946481225.1 uncultured Verrucomicrobiota bacterium
TCGCGTCCCACTCGTAGGCGCCCCAGCCATGCGAGCCCCAGTATTGCCAGTCCTGGACGATGTAATCGACGGGGATGGTCCGCGCGCGGAACTGGGTCGCGGCATCAAGGATTTGCGTCTGGCTCGAATAGCGTTCGCGGCATTGCCAAAAGCCGTAGGCGGCCTTCGGGAACAGCGGTGCGTCGCCCGTCGCGTCGCGGTAGCCGGCGATGACCTGGTCGGCCGTCGGGCCGTAAAAGAAATAGTAGTCGATGGCGTCGCCCACTTCCGACCGGAAGGTCGTGGTGTCGCCCAGGGGCCGGGCGTAGATCTTCGCGTTGCTCCCGCCGCCGAGCAGCGTGACGGTGCAGGCGGTGCTGGCCGGCAGGGCGATCTTTCCGCTGATGGTGTAGGGCACCCAGGTGTTGGTGATGGACGCGACGGTTTGACCGTTCACCCGCACGCCGATGAGACCGCTGAGATTCCCGTCTTTGACGATGAACACATAATCGCCCGCGGCGCCCGTGGTGAAGGTGCCGCTGCCGGAGGTGAGCGCGACCTGGTTGTCCGCCGGATTGAATTCCGTGAGCGCGGCGTTGTTCCAAAGCACACCGTAGCCGTAACTCGACACCACCATCGGAATGGCGATCTGCGTGTTCACCTGCCGGAGTTGTTGCGGGATGCCGCGCCAGTTCCAGATGCCCTCCTGATATTGGCCGAGGCCGTAGAGAAACTCGTCGCCGGGGCTGTTGAAGATCTGCTGGGGCTGGTAGGCCGACTCGCCGTTCACCGTGGCGGGGCTCATCTTCTTTCCGCCATCCGCAGGCTCCTCGAGCAGCAGCTTGTCGGCCGCGTCGAAGAATTGCAGCGCGCCGGTGGCCTTGTTGACGACGACCTTCGTCTTGGTGGTGGCCACGGTAACCGCGCTGGCGGATTGGATGACCTGAAACGTCGCCGCGGGCCAGGTTTGCTTCGTCACGAAGGTTTGCCCGGTCGGCAGCGTGGCCGTGGGCGAATACATCACGCGGATGACGCTGTCGGAACAGACGGTCAGCTTCAGCTTGCCCGGTGACATCGTCAGCGTGGCGCCGTCGGCATCCGACTGGACCGAGACCACGGGAATGTTGTTCGAGGGCACGACCACCGGTGCCGCGGTCAACACATCGGCGAGGGTCGGTCCCATCCTCACCTCGTCAAAAAGGGAGCTGAAACCGCTCCAGTTCGCGAATTGAAGTCGGCTGATGTTGCGCAGATCGAGGCCCGTGGCCGTGGTCCCGCCGGACGGATCGCCGACGCCCCCCAGCAGCGGGTCCTTCCAGACCGTGACGGCGTCCGACCCGGCCGAGCTGCCCAAATCGATCCGGACGAGAAAGAGATGCGTGCCGGTATCCACCGCGGCACCCGAGCTCAGGTTGTAATTCGCGGCCGAGCTGGCGTTCACCTGAAACCCCAGACCCGTGCCGTTCACGATTCCGATCGAGAGCGCCTTGGTCGTGTCGGCGCCGTTCCCGCCCAGCTCGAGGCAAGACCAGTTAAAAAGGCTATTTCCGCCAAATCGGGCAAGGAAGCTGATATAAACCGTGCCGCTCGCGGACGAGGACAGGGCATTGGCCGCGGGAGCATCGAAGAGCCGGCTCACTCGATTTTGGTTCGCCAGAACCAAGGCGCCACCCGTCGGCGCGCCGTAGTGGAAATCGGAGTAGCTCAACGACGCGCCCTGAACGGTTCCAGCGCCTGTGCTTTGGAGCCAGGAGCCGGTGAACCCCGTCAACGCGGGGCCCTGGTTGCCCAACACGGTCCCGCTGGCGTATTCACCGTTCACCGACGCCGTTCCGGTGAGAAAAGCGTCTTGGGCGAGGGGGGTGGCGTTGGTGGACGATGTCGCGACGAGCGCGGCGAGCAGCGCTACTCCAGCGAGCAACAGAGTTGCCGGCCGGGCGGATAGGGATCGGTTCATGGGGCGAGTGGGCACGGAGGCGGGAGGCGTGTGGCGGAAGTCGAACGGAGCGAAAAAAGCCCCTCCCCGAACCGGGCGAGGGGCCTTGATAAACGAGACGGCTAGGCCGGCGCGTCAGGCCCTGCGCCGACGGCGAGCAAGCGCCAGTCCTATGCAGGCGGAGCCAGCCAGGAGCGCGGCGCTCGAGGGTTCCGGCACGGCGGTCACATCTTGAAGAGACGTGCCGATGCGCACCTCGTCGTAAACCGAGCTCGATCCGCTGAAGTTTCCGAACTGCAGGCGGCTGACGGCCCGTAGATCCAAGCCCGTGGCGGAAACGCCGCCCGTCGGATCCCCGACTCCGCCAAGGACTGGATCAACCCAAAGGGTGACCGAGTCCGAGGCGGCCGTGCTGCTGAAGCCGATCTTCAGCACAAACGTGTAGGTTTGGTTGGGGACGACCGCAGGGCTGGAAATGAAGAAATTGCTGCCGCTGTTTACCTTAAATCCGATGCCGGTCGAGTTGAGGATGCCTACGCTCAGCGCCCGGGTGTTGTCATTGCCATCTCCGCCCAACTCGAAGGACGAGAAATTGAACCCTGCGTTGCCGCCGAATTGCGCGATGAAGCTCACATAAACGGTGCCCGTCGAGGCCGTGCCCATCAGTGAGGTGACCGACGAGTCGAACAATCGGGAAACACGATTGCCGTTTGCGAGCACGAGCGAGCCGCCGATAGGCGTGTCGAATTCGGTCGGAGAGTAGCTCGTTGATAGAGAGGAGGCCTGGACCGTGCCGCCTCCCGTGCTTTGCAGCCAGGTGCCGGTGAACCCGGCCTGGGTCGGATTCTGGGTGCCGAGGGTCGCGCCACTGGTGTATTCGCCGGCGGACGGCGTCGCCCCAGTGAGGAAGGCTTCGTGGACGATCGTGGCGGCGACGGCGTGGGATATCAGGGACTGCGCGATGACGAGGGCAGCGGCCCCGGTCAGAATCCGTGTGGTGACGGATGTATGGGTTAGCGAAGGTTTCATTTTGGATTTTGAGGATGAGGAGGTCCCAACAGGGCTGAGTTCTCCTCCCGCACACGTGCCGTCCCGCCTCAAAACCCGCCAAAATAGGTGGTCTGCGGGCATAAATATTTGGAGACGCTGGTCGTTTCCGGCGACCCAGGTGGGCGCGCGGGTCCCTCCGCGCGCGGTTTGTCATCCGACAGGCTTCCAAGCCACGGGCGCAGGGACGCGCCCGTCCACCTTTCGGGCTCAATCCCCGCTCGTTTCGATCAAGCCGATCGCCTCGCGGACAAGGACATGCGCGTAGGCGCAATCGAACCAGTAGCCTGTTTCCAAGGAACCCCGATCAAGCGGGCGTTTGAATCTGTTCTCGATCAAAACACGGCTGGCATTCAGGTGGGCGCGCGCCTCTTCGGCGCGGCCGAGCTTATGGTTGGCCATTGCCAAAACCGTGCGGGCGATGGTGGTCGGCATGACATTGGGAGGCTTCACCGAAAGGGCATGCTCACCCCAAGCCACGCTGCCGGCGTAGTCACCTTGTCGATACTGCCAGAGCGCGAGCGCCGTCGGCATCCACTCCACGGTTTCGCCTTGGGCAGGGCGTTCTCGCACCAGATCCATGGCGTGGAGCGCCGCCGGCGCGATCTTGTCCAAGGTCTTCCCATCCGCCGGCAACAGCAGGGTGGCGCGCAGAAGGCGTTCCACCGTGCCCCTGTTCTTTGTCGAACCCAATTCGGCGATGGTCGCCGCCCGAAAATCCTCGAACCCGGCCGTGTCGCCGCTCTCGGCCAGGGCGACACCGCAAGACAGGTAATCGGACGTGACCCAATCCCACTTCTTGTCCCAGCCCTCCAGCTTGTTCATCTTCAAAAGCACGGAGAACCGCGCCGCCGCCTTGGCCCACTGTCCGTTCAATGCCGCGTATTCTCCGCTCCAGCGAAACGCCTCCACCCCATCCAGGCTCGGTCGCGGTGGGGGCGTCGTGATCTCGCTCAACAAGGCATCCGCCTCCGCCAATTTCTTTTTCCCGACCAACATCGCCGCCTGGGCGATTTTTTCACGGTCTTCTGCCTGTTGTCGCATCAACGCCTGATCCCGTTCCGCCTGTTCGGCGATCACGCGCAACTTCTCCTGCTGGCGAAGAGCCGCGCGCTCCCTGACGAACAGCCGGCTGGAGACGGTGATGCCGGCGAGCAGCGTGACAAAAACCACCAGGCCGGCTGCGAAAACCGTCTGGTTCCGTCGCACGAGCTTGCGGAAGCGGTAGAGGCGATCCGGCGGCCGGGCCACCACGGGTTCATTCCTGAGAAACCGCTGAATGTCGGCGGCGAGGCCGTTGACCGTTCCGTATCGCCTTGTGCGATCCTTCTCCAGCGCCCTCAAGATGATCCAATCCAAATCCCCTTTCAGCTGCGAAACGAGCTGCGCGGGGCCGGTGCGCAGGTTCCGGGCGACCGCATCGAGTTCGGCCGCCGGCAAAGTCGTGAGGAGAGCCGAAGGCCGCGGCGGCTCGACTTCCCGCAGCGTGCGACGCATGGCGTCCAATCCGTCCGCCGCGAGCGCCTTCGCGTCAAAGGGCGGCTTTCCCGTCAGCAGTTCATAAAGCAAGGCCCCCAAGCTGTAGATGTCGCTGCGGGTATCCACATCCACGCCGCCGCCCGCGGCCTGTTCCGGGCTCATGTAGGCCGGTGTGCCGATCATCAGTTCCCGGGTGCCGAAGGAGGCCGTATCGCCCCACCGGCCCGCGGTGGCCTTGGCGATGCCGAAGTCGATGACCCGGGGAACCGGTTTTTCGTCCTGCACCGCCACCAGCACATTCGAGGGTTTTATGTCCCGGTGAATGACGCCCTTTTGATGCGCGTGCTGAATGGCGCCGCAGACTTGGACGAACAGATCCAGCCGGTGCGCGACACCGAGTTTGTTCGCGTCGCAGAATTCCGTGATTCGCGTCCCGCGCACCAGCTCCATCACGAAATAAGGGCGGCCCGAGGAGGTCGCCCCGGCGTCAAACACGCGGGCGATATTCGGGTGGTCCATCATCGCCAGCGCCTGCCGCTCCACATCGAAGCGGGCGATGACGTCGCGGGTGTCCATGCCGAGCTTGATGATTTTGAGGGCGACCTCGCGTTTCACCGGCTCGCTCTGCCGCGCCAGATAAACGACGCCACCGCCGCCCTCGCCCAACTTCCGCACCAGTCGATACCGGCCGATCTGCGTGTCGATATCGTCGGCCTGCAAGCGCTCGGTTTCGAGCCAGTCGTCGGACGCCATATCCCGCAGCTCCCCCGCGGAGAGGGCCAGATCGGAAAAACCTCGGGCGAAGAAATCCTCGGCGCTGGCATGGGCTGCGATCAGCGCGTCCACCGCCGCGCGCAGCTCCGCGTCGTCGCCGCAGGACTGCTCCAGAAAAAACGTCCTCTGGCGCAAGTCGCCGATTTGAAGCGCGGCATAGAACACCGCGTCCACCTGTTGCTTCGAAACGTTCATGCCTGGTTCACGACGAGACGCGCCGAGCGGGTCGCCGAGGCCGCCGCCGTCGGAATCACTCGTGGGATCGGATCCATTGGAACAACCATGCTTTGGCGCAGGCCCACTCCCGCTCGACCGTGCGTTCGCCGAGGCCCAGGACCTGCGCGGCTTCTTGCGTGGTCAGACCGCCGAAAAATTTCAGCTCCACGATGCGGCCCTGCTTCGGGTCCACCGCTTCCAGCGCCTTTACGGCGTCGTCGATGAGCAGGATCTTTTCGTCGGGCGTGGCCTGCATGATTTCGCCGTCCGCGATGTCCACCCTGGCCTGCCCCCCGCCATGCTTGAGGCGGGATTTGCGCCGCGCCTTCTGGATCAGAATGCGTCGCATGGCGTGGGCGGCGGCGCCGAAAAAATGGGCTCGATTCTGCCAGTTCCGATCTCCGCTCCCCACCAGCTCCATCCACGCTTCATGAACCAGCGCGGTCGGCTGCAAGGTCTGCTGCGAAGATTCCCGCGCCATGCGGGCTGCCGCCACCTTGCGAAGCTCGCCGTATACCAAGGGCAGCAGGTCCTCGGAGGCATGGCGCTCGCCCCGCGCGAGCGCTTCGAGGATAACCGTGATTTCGTTGTTCATCGCAGCGTGGACGTCGTGCACGGGGAGGCGCCAGTGGCACGGCGAATGATGTGACCACGTTTTTTCCCGGTGTCTATAACGCTCCGCCAAGCGAAGTCGCCAAGCTGATGAAATCCGAGCGAAGAAACGCCGCGGGGGAACGACGAAGCGAACGCGCAAGAAGCGGGAGACGTGTCACGCGAGCAGATGCCGGACCCTCGA
>CAMLNJ010000195.1 GCA_946481225.1 uncultured Verrucomicrobiota bacterium
CGGACCGTATAACCGCCTTATTCTCTGCGATCTTTGCGTTCTCTGCGGCCAATTTCAGGGGATTCTTCGGCAACCCATGACGGCTCCGCTCCACTTATCCGCTCCGGGTGACGCAGGCTTCCTCCCTCCTCCGCCCTTCGCTGCTTCGCGATAAAAATTCCGTCTCCGCTCCTCAGCTCTCAGGTCCTCCTCCACCTCCGGTCTCCGGCTCCAAGCTCCTTGCTCCCAGCTCCTCGCTCCAAAATGTCCCGCTTCACCTGCGCCTCGCTCGCCTTTCTCGCCTGCTCCGCCCTCGTTTCCGCCCAGACGGCAACCGATCCCAACGAAGGCCTCTCCCTCCAAGTCGTCCCATCCACGCCCGGCGCCTATTCCGTAAATTGGTTCGGCCGCGGAGGACGCACGTATTTTCTGGAGCGTAGCACCGACCTCACCGCGCCGTGGGAATATTTTCCCATCATCGAAACCGGCGCCAACGCGCCCGTCGGCTACGGCTTCACCACCGACTCGCCGCGCGTCTTCGTGCGCTTGCGTTATGTCGACGACGTCTACGCCAACCCGTATCTTGTGGACAGCGACGGCGACGGCGTCATCAACCAAATCGAGTTCGCCTACGAGATCGATCCTTTCGACAGCGACACGGACGACGACCTCATCCCCGACAAATGGGAGATCGATCATGGCTCCGATCCGGCGAAGGCCTCCGTCGCCTTCGACACCACGGCGGACAGCGATCTGGACGGCTTGGCTGACGCATGGGAGATGGAGCACTTCGGCAGCCTGGCCCAAGGCTATTTCGACGATTACGACCTGGACGGGGTCCCAAACGGGGAAGCCCAGTGGAGCGGCGAAGATCCCAAACGAAGCTATGTCGCCAAAGACGCGACCGTGCCGTCATGGCTCGAAGCACCGATCCCGGTCGTCAGCGGGGAAACCGCGTCGGGCTTCACTTTGACCTGGCCGGCCGCCTTGGATGACCGAGCCGGGCGGATAAATTATATTCTATACCGCAACAACCAAGCCCTCGGCGCGGCTTCCGAAGAACTCAGTCGCTGGATTTCCACGGAAGGTCTTGCGGGGTGGCAGCGCTGGTATGTGAGGCCGGTGGATGCCGCAGGCAACATCGGCCCCGCGTCCGGCATCCTGGAGCGAGAGGTTTTGAAACTCGGCGAAACGCCTTTCGCCGCCGTTTCGCGTCATGCTTCAGGTGAGTTCACATCTTGGGGCAATGCGCGCCAAGACGACACCGGACGCTTCCGCTACTTTCGGACCGTCTCGGAGACCAAGACATGGACTCACCATCATACCACCACGTTCTACGATTACGATGGTGTCGCTTACGGCAATAATCATCACAGCTCCGTGGGCGGCTTTACCATCTCGCGGAGCACCGCGCGCGACGGCGGCGAAAGTGTTTCGGCGGAGGGCGAGTATGACAGTGAATGGGGGTCTAGCTATCGTTCCAATCTCGGTCAGGAAGGCACAGACATGGTCGCGCATGGAGAATGGGCGCCGGACGGTCGTCTTTCCGCTGTGGTGAAAACATTCCGTGTGTTGAACGGGGAACGGACTCTTCAGTCGGAAGAACCTCTCACCACCGCCCCGCTCATCATCGAGGCCACCACCCAAGTAAGCGCTTCGCCGGAAGAAATCCGGTATGAACTGCCGGAGAACACCCGCACCGTGGGCGAGCCGGGCCCCAACGCATCGGTATCGGTCACAACCCAATCCGCGACCCGCGTCATCTCGTATTCCGACGAGCTCACCGATTCCCAAATGAAAGAGTTCGCGCGGCAGGATATGCCCGCCTTGGACGAGCAGCCTTGGACCGCGGGCGTTTTTTGCGCCAGTCGGGAATGGTCGAGCGGGACCCTCCGCCTCACCGAGGGCGAATACCGTATCCACTTGGAGAATACCGAGACGGGCCGTCGTTATCCGATGCGGTGGCTGGAGGTGTTTTATCCCGACGAGGAGGCGGAGGATTCGATCCCGCAGGCGCTTGTCGGACATACCGCCACCTTGGTGGGCAACGGAGGGACGGTGGAGTCTGACACCTACCCGCTCACCGCACCGGACGAGCCGGGCCTGCTCTGCCTCAAACCCGTGAAGCTCGCCTTGGGCGCCCCGGAGGCGGTGGCCGTGAACGACGATTTCGACGAACGGCTGCCCGACGCCTCCGAAGCGTGGGTTTCCGACCGTGAAAACGGACGGGGCCTTGGCCATCGCCGATCTGGCGCCGCTATCGGTCGACTTCCTGACCTTGCCCGAAGCGGAGGACGGCAGTCTTCGCCTGTCCGTTGTCGAGGGGGCGGAGCGTATCCGGCTGCATGCGCTCGCGCCGCAAGGGAGCGGCGCGGCCGGCACGTATCTCGCGTCGGATTGGTGGCAGATCGAGGATGGGGACGAATTGCTCGGCACGATCCTTAATCGCCGCGGCGCCGACGGCGCGTCCTTGCCTGATTGGCGGCTCTATGCCGAGGGGTTGGCGCCCGGCAAGGTGGTGCTCCGCCTGGAAGGGGACTTTCTTGGCCTCACGCTCAGCGCGGAAAAAACGCTCTACGTGACCCGGACCGAGCTGGTCCAACGCGATTCCGAGACGGGGGACACCCACGCCGTCGGCGGGCTGCTCGACGGCGTGTCTCTGCGCCCCTCGGTCGAGCTGCGCGTCGACTCCGCCGTCATCGGCCCCGACGGGGACGAACTGCGTATCCAGGTCTCCGGGACGGTCTTCGATCCCCTTTCCGAAAGCCTCGCCGAGGCGCTCGCCCGCACCCGCGCCCTGGTGTTCGAGGTAAACGGCCGCACCGTGTCGGGCATCGCGAATCTGCCCGACCTGCCGGCTATGGGCAGCCTGCACCGTCCTTGGCAAAGCGCCCGCTTCGAAATCGAGTTCACGCGGAGCTTCCGCATTCCGACGCGCGGCCCCGCCACCGTGATCCTGCGCGCCGTCACCACGGCCAATCCCGCCGGGGAACGCGGCTGGGACGAGGCGGCCATCCTGCTCGCCCGCATTCCCGAGGGCGACCAGCCGGTGGCGACGGCGCAGGTGCCGCTGAGCGTGGCGGCGATCCACCATGGCGAGGGCCCGGAGGGAGGCGGAGCCGGTCCGGCCGTGCTGCGCGTCGACGGCTTGGCCGAGGCCCCGGCCGATCTGGCCCTGGGCCTGACGGAAAACGGCGCCGAGCAGCTGCTCGCCCCGCTTACCTTTAGCCCGCGCTACTTCTACGTCGTCGGCCCCGAGCGCCCCGGCCAGCCCATGCGCTACCTCGTCACCCTTGACGATTCGGTCGAGCTGCCGCCCGGGCAGTCGCTGCGCGCGGTGCGCTCGGGCAAGAACAGCTTCGTGCTGCGCGTAGGCGACCGCATCGTCTCGGAAGCCGAGGTGCAGGCCGTGCCGATGGTCGCTAACTGGAGCGCCAATCCCGCGGTGCCCAAACCCGCCCGCGACCTCGCGGAGATCGAAGGGTTCTACACGTTTCTCTACAAACGTCCGGCGTCCGCAGGGGACAGCATCCAGCTCGGCCTGATTCTTCGCGACGCGTTCAAGCATTGCGGCGGCCTGGTTCAGCTAGGCGAGGGGGACGAGGTGGACCGCGATACCGACTTCAGCGGTCGGCTCGTCATCACGATTGGCCGGGAACTCGATCCGCTCTCTGCGGCGACGGGATTGTTCGAGCAGCTGGTGAGCTTTTCTCTGCATCCGACCATGCAAGAACAGGTCATCGAGGACGGTTATGGTGGCGACCTTTTCGCCAGCGGGCGACTCACCGCCGTTCGCACCCAATCCCACGAGCTCGGGGCGGTCGTTCTCGAGCTTTACAAGGCGGCGATCTCGATCGTGAGCGAGCCCGCCGATTGTGTCATCGCGATGGATGAGATCAGCCAAGGCAACTGGTCCGCCGCCATCGGCTTTCTGCCCTTCGTTCCCGCCCGCGCGAGATACGTGATCAAGAAGAAGGGCACCGGAGAGGTCTTGGCCGAATTTTCCGACTACACGGTGGCCGTGCTCGAGTCCGCCATGCGGACCATGAAGCTCGACAAGATTCGCGGCCGCCTAAACGTGGTCCACGGCCTCCGTGACCTGCGCAACGCCGGCTTTGCCGACCAGAAGCTGATCGATGTCATGGTGGATAGCGGCCATCTAACGATCACCAAAAGTCGTGGATACAAACAACTCAAGGAAGTGCTTGGGCCCCCGCCATCCTTCTTCGGCTACCAAGCGCACCACTGGATTCCGTTGGAGAGGCCAATCCAAGACAAGGCTCTGCGCCAATGCATCGATCCCAACGAGCATGGCATCTGGCTCAAGAAGGCCATTCACCAAAAGGTCCACAACGTGCCGGTGCCGGGATTCATCTATCGAGGAAAAGAATTCAGCCCAAACAAGTATAACGACATTTGGAAGGAATTCTTCAGCAGAAACTATTTCGAGAACGCGACGGACCAAGAAATCCTTGATTTCGTGCATTTCCTTCAACGCTCCGTCTACAAACTATGAACCCATCTGCACGTCTACTTACTCTGTCTACCGCGCTAGGCGCAGAGGTGGCCCCGATCTACCCCAAGGATGCTTGGCCGAATAAGGCACCACTTGTGTCGTGGTTGTTAACTGCGGATCGCAAGCGTTGGACCGACTTCATATCGGCAACCGGCGGCGTCGACGATTTCAATGCCAACTTAGGTATCTTCAGCGGTCGTGTGGTCGCCGATCTCTTGGAAGCCGGATTCGCAGACGGACATTTCGTGCCGCTGGATATGCACGAATCGCCTATCCTCTATTTCGCTTTTCATCCCCGCGCCAAAATTCGCATGCGCACCGAAAACATATCCGCCAAACGAGGTTATAGCGAACCGGTTTTGGCCGATGTCCCCGATTACGAGGGCTACGAAGGGCACGCCTTCGTAACTGGAGTAAAAACCCGATACGGCGATGGTCCGCTGCTGTGCATCCCCGCGATACTTGAGTTAGCCAAGGCCAAGCGCTGGACGGGGGTAAGCATTGATGGATTCGACGACGGCGGCACCCTCTATGAATGTAACGACCGCGGAAAAATCACAAAAGACCACACAGGTCCTCGCTCCTGCATCCTCGACGGTTACTACGTCTCCGAAGATGTCATCGCCGCCGACTTGGTCCGCGCCCGCGAACTGGCTGCCGAACTGCAAAGCTCGCCCGACACCCCCGAATGGACGCGTCGCAGTTTTGAGATCGTGCGCAAGGCGCTTGTCGAGGCCCCGCACACGCTCGGCTACCCAATACCCAAAGCGGCCAAGCCCCGCCGCGTCTCTGATCCCAGCGCCCCGCTCATCGATCCCAAGGCCCTCAAGCGCCTCAAGCTGGAGGGCGAGGGCGAACTCGTCGGCGAGATCGAGCTCGGCCGCCCGCTCTTCGGCTCCGACACTCTGTCGGTGATCGTGAGCGACGAGGTGTGCGATGACGATGCGCCGGAGGTGAGCTTCACCAAGACCGAGATGAAGAGCCGCGCGAAGGTGGCGCTCGAAAAGCTGGAAAGCCGCCTGCCCGCCATCGAGGCCGCGATCGACCAACTGGCGACAGCCGATGAAAAATCTCCCGCCAACTTCCGCGTCACACTGCACGATCCCGGCGTTTTCCTCTGCACTGTCGACATGGCCGAAGGCGAGCGATGGACATTCACCGTCGAGGATGACCTCGTCGCCCATCATTTCGAGTTCGACGGCGACAAGCTGATCGAAACCTGGGCGGGGGACTGAGTCATGACTACACCGCCTCCACTTCAGACGAAGAGAGCGAGATCTCGACTTTGGTGGCAATGGGCGGGCCGCGCCGTCGCCGGCTTGGGCCTATTGCTCGTGATAACGGTGATCTGGCTGGCGTGGGATGAACGGGAGCCCGACTTGTCCGACATCTTGCCGCGGCCCCGCCTCGATCAGCAGGCGCAAACCAATTGGGCGGACTTGGTGAAAATCGCCCGCGAACTCGACGTGGCGTGCCGGAAATGGACGCCGCCAAAGACTCTCGCCGAATCCACTCAATGGCGCAGACGAAGCGGAAACGAGGGATATCGCCTTTACTACACGGACATGGATACGGTTGAGGTGTTTTTCGGCGACGTCCGGCCGCGCGAGGAATTGGAAGGTCTGGTCGCGCTCTTGGAGCCTTTGCAGGAGCCCTTGGACGCCGTGCTGGCGCGGGAACGTTTCGAGTCCCCGCTTCCGCGGAACTTCGACGAAACCGTCTC
>CAMLNJ010000196.1 GCA_946481225.1 uncultured Verrucomicrobiota bacterium
TCCAAGGGAACAATGGTTCCACCGGATCGTTCAACACCTCCGGAAGCATCAGCGTCCCATCCACCTGCACCATCAGCTGCTATGTGGAGATAACCCTCGCCAATATCCCCCAAGGCCAAGGCGGTGGAGGCGGCTGCGGAGTCAATCGCAACGGCGCCTACGTGACCTCTACCTCCGCCGGCAGCGGCTACTCGGGCACTTACACCAACTCCAGCGTCGTCTATAACCAGCCGGCCGGCACCTACACCTACGGAGCCGGCTGCGGCGGTCCGGCCAACAGCGTGGACGCCTATATCGACATCTCCTTCAGCTGGTAAACGCTTTCGTCGCAAGGCGCCGGATGCGGGGGCCCCGCGTCCGGCGCTTCTCCGCGTCTCCCGCCCCCCACCTCTCCCGTCCCGTCCACGCCGCTCCGTGCCCGCATCGCCGCTCCGCCATCGCCCGCTCCTGCTGCTCGCATCCACGCTCCGCCTCCTCGGCGGCGCCATCATCGCCGTTCCGCTTCAGAGCCCGCTCGTCGCGACGCCCGCGACCGAGACCACCGCCTCCGCGCCAGTCTCCGCGTTCCCGTCCTCGCCCGGGGTCGATACGCGCATCGTGCTGCGCGCAGGCTCGGTCGAGGTCTCCCGCTACGCCCTCGAGAAGCAACACCGCCAGTTCCTCGCCCAAGCCGCCCAGGAAGGGCGTCCGCCGCCCGATCAAGCGGCCAACGCACGCTGGTTCGCGGCGTTTCACGCCCGGCAACTCGTGATCGCGCACGCGCTCACGCTCGGCTACGGCACGCATGCCGAGGTGGCCCGCATCCTGGACACGATGGAGCGCCACATGCTCTCCCAATCCGAGGGCCCCTATTATCATGCCCTCTACGCCGGACAGCCCGCTCCCGCCCCGGAGGAGTTCGAGCGCCAATTCGCGGCGTCCCGACGGGAGCTGAACCTCGTCACGCTGATCTTTCCCGCCGTCGCCCGCGCCGCGCTCCTCGGCCCAGCATGGGATTCGACGCCCGACGCCGAGCGCCTCTCCCGCCTCGCCGCCGCCGGCGACACCGCCGTCGAACGTGCTCCGGACACGCAATATTTCGACGGCTGGTCCGCCTGGCCTTACCTGCCGGCGGACCACGCGACCGCCACGCTCGCCACCACCTCCGCCGGCGCATGGCTCGAAACCACCCTCGACGCATTTCCCGAACCTCGCGTCGCCATCGTCCACGTTCGATCCGAACGCATGCAGCCGCCGCCCGCGGACGAGGCCGCCGCCCGCCAATCCTTTGCCCGCTCGTTCGAGCAGCATCGCAAACGGCAGATCCGCCAAACCCATCGCGCCCGGACGCTGCGCGCCGCCCGCTTCTCCTTCGATCCCGACTCGGCCAAAGATCTGCTCGCCGCGCTCTCCGCCCTTCCGCCCGGGACCATCGAGCTGCCGCCCTCCGCCCTCGGCCCCCGCCCCGACGCGTCTCTCTGCCGCTACGAGGACGCCGCAGGAGAGCACGCCGTTTCCGTCGCGGCCTGGGCCGAGGCGTTCAACCGTCTCTTCCTCCGAAAAATCCCCGCCGACCTCGGCTCGCTCGGCCGCGCCGCCGAGGACTTGGTGCTCGCGCGTCTCGACGAGGCCGAAGCCCGCCGCCTCGGGCTCGACCGGACCCCACGCTTCACGGAAGACCGCCGTAACTTCCACTACGCGCAGGTGCTCGATCTCTTCGAGAGGGAGCGCCTCGTCCCCGAAATCAACATCTCCGCCGAAGCCGTCGCGGCCTACCATTCCGACCACGCCGGCGAGTTCGCGCCCATCCCCACGGCCACCATGCGTCGCTTGCGCTTCACCTCGGAGGCCGCCGCCTCCGAGTGGACCCGCCGCGCTGTCGCCGCCGGCTCGCACCGCGAAGGAAACGAAGCGCCCGCGACGCCCGCCCCGCTGGAAGAGACACTCGTCGAGATCAGCGCGCAACGCACGCTACCCGACGCGCCGCAGCTCACTTTTTCGCTGCTGAACGCGCAGGAGGGCGATCATGCCGGACCACTGCGCGTCGGCGCCGATCACGTCGTCTTCGTCAAGGCCTCGCCCACCCGGCAAGTCGCCCCGACGCTCGCCAACCTGGAGCCGGAGCTCCGCCGTCGTCTCACTCGCGAAGCCTTGGACCTTCGCCTGCTCGCACTGGCCCGCTCGCTCGCGCCCGCCCTGCCGCGCGAAGACCATATTCCCTACCCGAGATTCGGCCTTTCCGGACCGCCATCGTTATAGAGCGGTTCGGATAAAGTTGCAGCCACGGCCGTGTCGGCCGTGCCCTCGGTGCCGGGCGGCGCGCCCGACACGGGCGCGGCTACATTTCTATTTTGCAATGCCGCCAGTTAACGAGAAAGAGCGCCGGGCCGGCGTTGCCCTCGGCGGCACGGACCTCCGGTCCGCCTCCGCCTCGGTCGCCGTGGCCGAGCGCCCTTTCCCGTTCATGCTGCTCCGGCCTATCTACGACACATAGCCTAAAGAACGAAAGTTGGCAGGTTTCAGGGCCGATTTTTCGCTTCTTCTTATAGCCGGCGGTGTTCGTCGAAGAATCCACCCCTCCCCGCCCGGCTACCCTCGACCCCAAAATACCCCAAAAAAATGAAACTCCGTAACTCATCCCGATCACCGCTTTTCACCGGTGCCGTCGGGCGTCTCCTCATCCTGGGCGTTCTGCTCATGGCATCCGCGCTCCGCAGTCACGCCCTTCAAGGCCAATGGGGCGTCCACGACCCCTCCCGCATCATCAAACGCAACGGCGTCTACCACGTCTGGGGCACGGGCGATCAGATCCACCACATGACCTCCGTCGACATGGTGCGCTGGATCGGCGCCGGCACCGTGTTCGCCCCCGGCACCTGGCCGGGCTGGATATCCAACTATATCGGTTCGGGCTTCCAGGGCTTCTTCTGGGCTCCCGACTGCGTGTATGTGAACGGCAAATACTTCCTCTACTACGCGGCCTCGACCTGGGGCTCGAAACACTCCGCGATCGGCGTCGCCACGAGCACCGATCTGGTCAACTGGAGCGACCAAGGCATGGTCATCTCGTCCACCCACACCAGCGACTTCAACGCCATCGACCCCGCGCCGCTCCTCGATTCCTCCGGCCGGCTCTGGCTGGCCTACGGTTCGTTCAACTCCGGGATCAAAATGGCGCAGTGCAACACCTCGACCGGGAAGCTTCAGAACGGCGTGCGCCACAGCCTTGCCAGCCCCGGTGGCAGGAACTGGGACGATGGCGAGAACAGCACCGTCATCCAAAACGGCGCCTATTACTACCTGTTCTACAATCGCGGAGGCTGCTGCAACGGCACGAGCAGCACCTACTACGTCATCATGGGACGCGCCACCAGCCCCACCGGTCCCTATTACGACCAGAACGGCAGAGCCCTGACCACGGCCGGCAGCGGCACGACCGTGCTCGCCACCTCCGGTCGCTACATCGGGCCGGGCTCCATCGGATTCTACAGCGAAAACGGCGTCAACTTCGCCAGCTTTCACTTCTACGACGGCTGGAACAACGGCGTGCCCCTCCTCGGCATCGCTCGTCTCACCTGGAGCAACAACTGGCCCGTTATCTCCCAAGATTGGATCGCCAACGGCACCTACAAGGTGACCAATCCGGCGAACGGAAAAGTTTGGGACTCCTGGGGCTGCACCGGCGCCGCCGGCAGCGCCGTCGCCTTGGGAGACTACTGGGGCGGCAGCTGCCAGAAGTGGACCTTCTCCAGCGTGGGCAACGGATACTACAAGATCACCTCGGCCCAAGGCGGCTTGGCCGTGGACGTCGCAGGCTGCGATCCGAACAACGGAGCCGACTTGAACCTCTATCAATACTGGGGCGGCGGTTGCCAGCAGTGGAAGGCCGAGCGCTGCGCCGATGGAACCTACATATTCTCATCGGCCAACGGCAATCGCGTCGTCGACATCCCCGGGGGCATGAACGCCTCGGGCACCCAGCTCAACATCTGGGACTGCAACGGCGCCGCGAACCAGAAGTGGTCGGTCTCGGCGCCCTGAGCCGCTTGCCGGCGTGAGCAGGGTGGACGGGCGCCTCTCCGCGCCCGTCCACCTTGGCCACGTCTGTTCGACACGCGTAGCGGAAACGCGGAGCGCGGGGGCGAATCACGAGCCGGGGGCGCCGCCGCGAAGCTCGCCCGCCCACAGTTTGGAGAGATTATCCAACGCGGCGTCGCGCATCGTGCTTTCCGGAAACTCCGCCACCCAGCGGGCGGCGGCTTGCGGATCCGTCTGCGCCCAGCGCTGCACGATGGCGATGACGGCGTCGGCCCGCTGTCGCCCCGGCGGCAGTTTTTTGGCGGCGAGCGTCGCGGCCGCGACGGGGTTCCGATCCCCCCAGGCCATGGCCACGCCGGCGAGGACATCTTCGCGTAGAGGGTGGTCTGGAATATTCTGCGCCCAATCCACGGCGCTTTGCGGATCCGTCGCAGCCCACTCCGAGGCGGCCCGCAGAACCAAATGATCGCGCGGTCCGCCGGCCGGCAACGCGACCGCCATGGCAAGCGCGGCGACGGGCTCGGTGCGCACGGCTTCGTGCGCGATCATTCGAAGCGCTTCGTCGCGCTCGGTTTCGACGGTCAGGGATCGCGCCCACTCCGAGGCGCGAGCCAGATCCCGCCCGGCCCAGGCGATGGCCACCTGCTCCAGCGAACTCGGACGCAACGGGCCCTCCGGCAAGGTGGCGGCCCAACGGGACGCGGCCTCGACATCGGCTTCCGCCCAGCGCCGCATGATCCGCGCTCCGAGCTGGTCGCCCAGCGGACCGGGTAGCAGCAAAGAGAGCCGGGCCATCGCCTCCGGAAATCCCCCCGCTTCGAGATGATCGATGAACAAGCGAATACGCTCCTCGCGAAGGGTCGGATCGGTCTCCTCCCGGATGGCGTCCGCCAATGCCGCCAGTGGGGAGACGGTATCGCGGCCCCTTTCGGGGGTGGCCTCAAACGAGGCGGCCGCGTCCGGAACCGGACGCGCGGCGGGCCGCTCCGCTTGAACGGCGGGCGATTTGGCAGAGGAGGCAGCGCGGGAGGAGAAAGTCGGCGGAACGGTTCCCACGACCACGAGCACGACCGCGGCCGTCGCGGCGACGGCGAGGAGGACGACGAATGCCGCCGGCCCGCGAACGGATCGCGGGCCGGCGGACCGGGCCTCTTTGTTTTTTCGGCCGATCATGTCGTCAGGGCGTGGCCGTGACGTTGCTGAACGTGGCCGTGCAGAGCGTGCCGTCGGCGTGGCTGGTCACGGCCAGGCCGATATAGACGGTGGAACCCATCGAGATCGTCTGGGAACCGATGCCGGTCCAGTTCGCCCCGTCGGTGGAGCGATAGGCGGTGAAGGTGCTGCCGCTGCGCACAACCCGCACCCAGTGGGGAGCGTTCAGCCCCGTGGTGTTCGTGTTGGCGGAGGAGCCGCCGGTGCTGCCACGCCGTTGGAAGGACACGCCATTGCCGGGAGTCACGGCGACCAACGCATGGCTCGAGTTCGCATTCAGGCTTTCGCGGATCATCACGCCGGCCTTGGCCCAGGCGTTGGTGTTCCCCACCGCGGTCACGCGCGCCACCATTTCACAGTCGCCGCTGGCGGTTTGATAGACGTAGCGGAACTCGTCGGCGCCGTCCCAGATGTCGGCGCCCGAGCCGTTCACGGTGAAGGTGCCGCCGGTCTGGGTTGCGTTGCCCGTGGCTGCCACCGCGCCGATGTCGCCCGTCTGCCACGGGCTGGGCAGCGCGCCGACCGACACGTTGTCAAAGGTGGCGGTCGCGAGCGCGCCGTCGTTGTGGCTGGTGACCACGAGGCCGGCGTAAACGGTGGCGCCCATCGCGATGGTTTCGGAGCCGATCGTGGTCCAGCTCGAGCCGTCGGTGGAGCGGTAGGCGGTGAACGTGTTGCCGCTGCGCACCAGCCGCACCCAATGCGGCGCCGCGATGCCGCCGTTGCCCGTGGACGTGCTCCAGTTGCCGGTGGACGTGCGGCGGATGAACTCCACCCCTGCGGAGGGGGTCACGTTCACCAGCGCATGGGCGGAGTTCGCGTTGAGCGATTCGCGGATCATCACGCCCGCCTTCGCGCCGGCGTGGGTGTTGCTCAACGAGGCCACGCGGGCGCGGATGTCGCAGTCGCCCGTGATCTGCTGATGGACGAA
>CAMLNJ010000197.1 GCA_946481225.1 uncultured Verrucomicrobiota bacterium
GGGGCGGCGAGGCGGGGCGCCTCGCCGTCGGACGCGAGCAGGATGCTCGCGCTACTTTGATCAGGGCTCGCCGTTGCGGGTGGGGGCGGGCGCCGGGTTCGCGGAGGCGTTGGCGGCGAGTTCGAGGGCGTTGACGCGGGCCTCCAGCGCGGCGAGGCGGGCGGTGACGGCGGAGTCGTGTCGGTTGAAGAGTTCGGAGGCGCGCGCGGAGGCCTGGGCGCTCATTTCTTCGAATTCCCGTTTGCCGCGCTCGGCGATCTTTTCGGCGATGATGCGGGCGTCGTCGGCCTTGAGCTTGCCCTGGCGCACGTAGTCATCGAGCGCGTCCTGGACTTTTTCCTTGGTGACGACCGCGGCGCCGACGCCCGCGAGGAGGGTTTTTTTGATGAGGTCGAACATATGGCGGAGACTATTCGCAGGGGGCGGCGCGGCAAACGGAAAGGGGCGCGCCGCGCCGGGCGCGGCGCGGAATGACCAATGACCGATGGCTGACTCAGGGGGCGGGGGTGGCGGGGCGGTTGACGGCGGCGTGGGGGGCGGCGGCGCGGAGGCGGTGGGCGAGCACGAGGGTGAGGAAGAAGGCGCCGACGGAGAGCCAGCCGACGCGGCCGTAGCCGACCAGGTGCCCGGCGGAGTCGCGGGTGATGAGCGCGCCGCCGAGGAGGTTGGCGGCGGCGCTGGCGCCTTGTTGCACGGCGGAGTTGACGCTCATGAAACCGCCGCGGAAGCGCGGGGCGACGGAGTTGGCGACGAGCGTCGTCGCGGGGCCGAAGCGGCCGGACATGCCGACGAAGAAGAGCGTGGTGACGAGCAATACGATCCAGAGAGGAGAGGGGCCGAGGTGCGTGACGAGGAGGGTGGCGGCGACGGCGGGGAGGGTGAGCGCGGCGAGGACGTGGAGCTTGTCGTGGCGGTCGGTGAGGCGGCCGACGAAGGGCGTGGAGAAGAAGGTGGCGGCGCCGCCGAAGAGGTAGACGAGCGGGAGGAGTTTCTCGGTGACGCCGGCGTTGGCGACGAGGCTCGGGGCCATGAAGGGGATGATGCAGCCGCCGGCGGTGACGAGGGCGGCGGTGACGGCGAAGCCGCGCCAGTGGACCGGTTCGGCAAGCAGGCCGCGTATCTGCGCGAGCGGCGAGGCGGCGGCGGCTTCGGCGGTCGGCGGACGGCGGGGGAGGAAGCGGGTGATCGCGAGGAGGATGGGGACGGCGAGGCCGGCGAGCAGGAAGAAGGGCGCGTGCCAGCCGAGGTGGTTGGCGAGGACGATGCCGAGGGGGACGCCGGCCACCGAGGCCAGGGGGAAGGACGACATGACGAAGGCCATGCCGCGGCCGCGGCGTTCGGGCGGCACGACGTCGGAGACCATCGCGACGACGACCGCGCCGGCGAGTCCGCCGCAGGCGCCGGCGGCGATGCGCGCGGCGAGCAGGGCGTGGTGGCTCGGGGCGAGCGCGCAGGCGAGGGTCGAGAGGGCGAAGCCGACGTAGAGCCAGACGAGGGCGAGCTTGCGGTCGAGGCGGTCGAGAAAAGGTCCGCCGGCGAGCCCGGCGACGGCGGCGGCCCCTCCGTAGGCGGCGACGAGCTGGCTGAACTGCGCGGGCGAGAGGGAGAATTCTTTCATCAGCCCCGCGCCGAGGGGCATGATGATCATGTAGTCGAGGATGTGCGTGAACTGGACCGCCGCGAGGGTGACGAGGATGGTGCGTTCGGAGGGCCCGGCGGAGGCGGAGTCGAGGGGAGAAACGGGCATGGATCGGGCTTACCGTGCGTGGGGGGAGCGGGTGCGCAAACGGGCGCCGGAGGATGGTCGCGCGGGGTCAGCGTTCGATCCTCAGGCGGATGAAGCGGCGGACGCCGGGGGAGGCGGGCGCGAGGTCGCGCACCGTGACGCGCTCACGTGTCTCGTCGAGCGGCTCGACGGAGACTTCCTCGAGGAAGTCGGGGCCGCTTTGCCAGTCGGCGAGGGTGCCCGAGACCTCGGGGACGTAGGCGATGTCGGGGGCGTCGCCGCGACGGACGTAGACGAGGCGGAGACGGCCGGCGTCGAGGCCGGTCTCGGGGAAGCCGGCGCGGGAGGGGGCGAGGGGATCGAGGGCGAGGGCGTATTCGAGGAGGTTGGCGAGGCCGTCGGCGTCGGGGTCGGAGGCGGGGCCGGACGCGGCGGGATCGTCGAGCTGGGCGGCGGTGAAGTGGCGGCCGAGGAAGGCGTCGAAACTGTCCGCGGGCGGGGGCGCCGGGGTGAAGGCGTGGGAGAGGACGACGGTGCCGGCGGCGAGGCCGCGGCCGTCGACGGCGAGGTGGTAGGCGACGCCTGGATACACGTCGAAGGTGACGCGGCTGGTGTTGCCGCCGAGGGGGTCCTGGTCGTTGGAGGCGACGGCGGAGAGGGTCGCGAGGGAGTCGCCGGCGTAGGCGGCGAGGAGGGTGTCGAAGGAGCTGCCGGCGGTGTGGACGACGAGGGTGCCGGCGGAGGGAGCGGTCCAGGTCCACCAGAGGGAGGCGTTGCCGGTGACGGCGGCGTGGGCGGGTTCGCCGGGTTCGCGGGTGGCGCCGACGCTGGAGCGGGAGACGGAGCCGGAGGCGTCGACGAGGGCGATGCGGTTGGTGAAGGCGTCGTTGGCGGGGGCGGAGGCGGCGCCGGAGTGGGAGAGGGAAAGATGCACGTGGCCGACGTCGCCGCCGTAGCCGTCGACGGCGATGTGGTAGAGGGTGCCGGCGGTGGCGGTGAAGGTGAGTCGGCTGGTGAAGCCGTCACCGTAGTCGTCGTTGGAGGCGCGCGGGGTGAGGAGGGAGACGATGCCGCCGGTATAGACGGCGAGCAGGGTGTCGCAGGTGCTGCCTTCGGTGTGGACGGTGACGGTGCCGTCGGCGGGGGCGCGCCAAGTCCACCAGACGGAGGCGCCGCCGGCGCTGCCGGCGTGGGAGGGCTCGCCGGATTCCTTGGTGGCGGCGAGGTTGTCGCCGTCGGCCTCGGCGACGTAGCCGAGGAGGAGGGCGCGGTTGCCGAAGTGGTCGTTCGCGGGGGGACTTTCGGGGAGGATGCGCAGGCGGAAGTTCCCGGTGGAGGTCCAGTCTTCGTAGCTGAAGCCGTCGACGGCGATCTGGTAGGTGGCGAGGGAAGTGGCGCGGAAGGTGACGCGGGTGGTTTCTCCCGCGTAGCCGAAGTTGCTCTCGATGGGGATGAGGTTGGCGAGGGCGGAGTCGGTGTAGACGGCGAGGAGGGGGAAGAGGTCTTCGCTCTCGATTTCCACGGTGAAATAGCCGGTGGAGGGGGCGGTCCAGGTCCACCAGACGGAGGCGCCGCCGGAGATGCCGGCGTGGACGGGCTCGCCGGTCTCGCGGGTGGCGCCTAGGTTGCTGGCAAGCGCGGTGACGTTGGCGCCGGTGAGGCGGAGGCGGTTGGCGAAAGCGTCGTTGGCGGGGGCGGCGGAGTCGCCGGGGACGAGGTTGAGGACGTAGTCGCCCATGTCGGGGCCGAAGCCGTCGTTCCAACCGTCGAGGGCGAGGTGGTAGGTGGTGCCGGCGGTGGTGGAGAAGGCGACGCGGCTGGTGTTGCCGCCGAGGGGGTCCTGGTCGTTGGCGGCGACGGGGACGAGGTCGGCGAGGGTGGAGCCGGTGTAGACGGCGAGAAGGGTGTCGAAGGTGCTGCCGGCGGTGTGGAGGGTGAAGGTGCCGGTGGAGGGGGCGGTCCAGGTCCACCAGAGGGAGGCGCCGCCGGAATTGCCGGCGTGGTCGGGCTCGGAGGTTTCGCGGGTGGCGAAGAGGGAGGCGCCGGAGGCGGCGACGACGGAGCCGGAGAGGGGGGCGCGGTTGGCGAAGGCGTCGTTGGCGGGCGCGGGCGGCGTGGCGTGGAGGGCGAGGGACAGGGCGATGTCGCCGGAGGCGCCGTAGCGGCCGTCGACGGCGATGCGGTAGGCGCGGCCGGCGACGGCGGGGAAGATGACGCGGCTGGTGGCGCCGTAGCCGTCGTCGTCGTCGGAGGCGACGGGGGCGAGGGTCGCGAGGGTGTCGCCGGTGTAGACGGCGAGAATGGTGTCGAAGGAGCTGCCTTCGGTCTTGAGGAGGACGGTGCCGGAGGAGGGGGCGGTCCAGGTCCACCAGACGGAGCGGCCGCCGGGGGCGCCGGCGTGGTCGGGTTCGCCGGGTTCGCGGGAGGCGGCGCGGTTGGCGCCGGTGGCGGAGAGGGCGGAGCCGGAGAGGGGGAGGCGGCCGGCGAAGGAGTCGTTGGCGGGGGCGGGCTGGAGGGGGCCGAGGGTGAGGGCGAGGGAGGCGGCGCCGCCGACGCCGCCGAAGCCGTCGAGGGCGAAGTGGTAGGTCTGGCCCGCGGTGGTGTTGAAGGTGACGGAGCTGGAGCGGACGGAGGAGGCGTCGTCGTTGCTCGCGACGTGGGAGAGGGTGGCGAGGGTGGAACCGGTGTAGACGGCGAGGACGGTGTCGAAGTCGCTGCCGGAGGTGGTGAGGGTGGCGGTGCCGGCGGAGGGGGCGGTCCAGGTCCACCAGACGGAACGGCCGCCGGGGAGGCCGGCGTGGGCGGGTTCGCCGGCTTCGAGGCTGGCGGCAAGGGTTTGGGCGGAGGCGGAGGGGGAGGCGCCGGAGAGGACGACGCGGTCGGCGAAGTGGTCGTTGGCCGGCGGGTGGGCGACGGCGTAGACGCGGGTGAGGGAGGCGGAGGTTTTGCCCGGCGCGGAGGCCTGGATGGAGAGGGTGAACTCGGTGACATCCGCGGGGATGGTGACGGTGACAGCGTGGAGGGCGTCGCCGGCGGCGCGGTCGGGCGGGGAGCCGGAGTCGTCGAAGGCGACGGGGCCGATGCCGGTGCCGGTGGCGGTGATGACGGCGTCGGTCACGGGGCCGAGATCGGTGACGCCGAGCTGAAAGGTGACGGGCTCGCCGGCGACGAGGGGGGATGAACGGGAGGCGGAGAGGGAGAGGTCGAGCTGGCCGTCGGGGGCGGCGAGGAGGGCTTGGTAGGCGTTGAGACGGCCGCCGGTGGTGCTGCGGCCGAGGAGGGCGGGGATGGGGACGACGGAGGAGAGGAGGCGTTGGCGGAGTTCGACGAGGCCGATGCCGGGGTGGCGGGCGAGGAGGAGGGCGGCGGCGCCGCTGACGTGCGGGGTGGCCATGCTGGTGCCGCTGAAGGTGGAGTATTCGGAGTCGGAGCCGCTGGTGGAGGAGTAGATGGCGACGCCGGGCGCGCCGAGGTGGACGGTGGTGGCGCCGTGGTTGGAGAAGGAGGCGAGCTGGTCGTCGCGGTCGAGGGCGGCGACGGAGACGATGTTGTCGATGGGGTAGCTCGCGGGGTAGGCGGGGCGGGCGTCGTTGTCGTTGGCCTCGTTGCCGGCGGCGGCGACGAAGAGGACGCCGGCGTCGCGCGCGGCGGCGATGGAGTCGGCGAGCGCCTGGGAGTAGCCGCCGCCGCCCCAGCTGTTGTTGAGGACGCGGGCGCCGCGGGCGACGGCGAAGTCGATGCAGGCGATGGCGCCGGAGAGGTAGCCGGAGCCGTCGGCGCCGAGGAATTTGCAGGCCATGAGACGGACGTCCCAGGCGACGCCGACGAGGGGGTGGCCGTCGTTGGCGGCGGCGCCGATGGTGCCGGCGACGTGGGTGCCGTGGTCGTTGTCGTCGGAGGGGTCTCCGTCGTGGTTGAAGGCGTCGATGCCGTGGAGGTTATCGACGTAGCCGTCGGCGTCGTCGTCGAGGCCGTTGGCGGGGATTTCGCCGGGGTTCACCCACATGCGGGCGGAGAGTTCCTGGTGGGTGGCGCGGATGCCGGTGTCGATGACGGCGACGATGACGGAGGAGGATCCGGTGGTGAGATCCCAGGCGCGGGCGGCGTCGATGTCGGCGCCGGGAGTGCCGCCGTTTTGGCCGGAGTTGACGAGGCCCCAGAGGGTGCCGTCGGCGAGCGCCTGATCGCCGGGGAGGGAGGAGGCGGAGACGAGGTAGTCGGGCTCGACGTAGGCGTAGCGGCCGCTGCGCCGGAGCGTTTCGATGCGCTTGGCAAGCAGGGCGGCGCGTTCGGAGGCGGCGGCGGGGGCCTTGGCGGGGTCGGCTTCGTCGAGGACGAGGAGGGCGGAGAGGGTCGCGGGGGCGGCTGCGCGAGGTGCGAGGCCGAGGGTCTCCGGGAGCGATGGGGCGCC
>CAMLNJ010000198.1 GCA_946481225.1 uncultured Verrucomicrobiota bacterium
GTGGCGACGAGAAGCAGGCAGTTGACGATCGAGTAGTCGTCGCCGAGCAGGGCCTGCTGCGTCGTCTCGGCGACGATGAGGAGGAGGACGAAATCGAAGGTCGTGATCTGCGAGAGCGAGCGCTTCCCGAAGGATCGGAAGAGGGCGAGCAGCAGCAGATAGACGACGACGGCGCGGAGGATGGTTTCCATGGGGGCGCGGTCTCAGGGATACACGAGCTGCTTCAGCTCGACTTCCGGGCCGCCGACGAGCCCGAGTCGCGCGCGGCGCCAGCCCCAATCGCGAGGGCGGATGCGAAAGCGGATGGTCGCCGGGGGAGCGCCGCTCAGGTCGAACCGGTAGATGAGGCGGCCGTCGCGCACCGATTGCGCGGTCGGCGCGGGAGAGATCTCGGCGATCTCGAACAGCTCGGCGAGGGGGTCGTCCATCCAGAGTTCAAGCGGGACGGCGGCACCGCCGTCCGGGGTGATGCGCACGGTGAGGCTGTCGGGTGTCTGGAGGCGGAGGAAGCGCGGGTGCTCGACGCGGAGCGGGCCCTGCGCCAGCTCCCGCCTTGCGAGCCAGCCTTTGCCGAAGAGGCCGAGCAGCCCTCCGAGCACGAAGAGCCCGACGAAGCACTGGCCGATCCGCTGGATCCGCCAGGAGCGCCGCTGAAATTCGAGATCCTGATCGATGACCAGGTCACCGACTTGCGAGAGACGAGGAGCGGCGGACATGCCGCTCTTGACCGCTCGGCGGGCGAGCGGTTGCGCGGGCGGTCTTCGGCGCGGCCCCCGGGTGGTTTCCCCGTGGGATCCGATCAGGGTTACGAGGGCGCGGGCAGGGCCGACCTCTATTCCACCCAGGCTGAATCGTCACGGCTTGGCTCAAGTCGTGGGGCCAGGCACGACCGCGCCCTTCACCGGCAAGATCGGCGCGGCGCTCCGCCCGGCCCAAGACCGGACGAGCATCAGCAAGGGGCGTTCGAACCATAGATACATCAGCCAGCCGCCGATGATCGAGAGGACGAAAAACACCGCGACGCGCGCGCTTCCCGCGAGCGCGAGATGTTTCACCGCCGGCACCACGAAGGGCTGGATCATGTAGATCGAGTAGGATGCCGTTCCCAGCGCCACGAGGGACCGCGGCCAGCGCACCTTTTTCTCCGCCGCGTAGAATAGCGCGAAGATGCTCACGGCCAGCCCGCCCCAGATGAGGGCCCGCGCGAAGCCGAGGTTCGCCTGCCCGACCACCTCCATCGGATAGCCGAGATAGCTGGTGAAAGGCAGCGCCGCGAGGCACGTCGGCAACACCGCCCAGGCATACCAGGCGTGGGCCGCCAGCTTTTCGCGGAAAAGGTAGAGCGCGCAGCCGGCCGCAAACTCCAGCCCAAGCGGCCCGAACACGAAATGCGGCAGCAACCAGGCCCCGTCGTAGGCGACGCCCGTCACCGCGCAGCCGACCGTCAGGACGGCGGCGCAAAGCGCCGGCGCCCCGGCCGCCGTCTTCGCGATCCCGCAGAGGAGAAGCGCCAGCAGGGAGTAAAACCACATCTCATACGCGATGCTCCAGCCATAGGGATGCACCGTGCCGGCGTAGACCTCCATGTCCAGAAGGGGCAGGAAGAGCACGCTGTTGACCATGAGCTCGGATGTCAGCCCTTCGCCCGTGACCACCCGTTTCGCGACGAAAAACGCGGACACCAGAAAATATAGCGGCAGCACGCGCAGGATTCGATCGGTCAAAAAGGCGCGGGCGCTCGCCGCCCGCGCCGCGCTCATCGAGACCACGAAGCCGCTGATCACGAAAAATACGTCCACTCCGCAGGCCGCCATCGCGGCATCCCAACTTCGCCAGACCTCGTCGTCGTGCAGCACCAGCTTCGCGTGTGCGCCCATCACCAGAAACGCGGCGACAAACCGCAGGACTTGGATGCCCTCCAATTGAGGCGCACGCGTATGTGTGTGTGTGTGTGTGTTCATGGGGGCGGGATTAGGCGGTTTGATTGTAAAAAAAGTTATCGTCTTGTCCGGTCGCGATCCCACGCGGCTCTTGTGCGCCGGAGCAATCTCGGCGCCGGCCGGAAGTTCCCGGAGTTCTTCTCGGTAATCCTACTCCTTTGGCTCCCGCTTCGGATGGCGAATCGGCTGTAAACCGAGCCCATCGGCGGGGCAATGTTACGGGGGGCGTGCGCCATGTCCGGAGTTGTGCGGCGCGGACCTGCGCTCTAGGAACGTGTCCCCCCTGCGGCTTCTCCGCCGCCGTGTCGTCCCGCCTTCTTCGTTCCGTGCCCCGGCATTCGCCCGTTTCGCCCGCGTCCCCGCCTCCCTTCGCTCTCGCTTGGGCGCGGTTCCTCTTGTTCGTCGCGGCGCTGTTGTTCGAGCCCGGCTTCGCCGCCCTTCGCGCCAGTCCCGGGGCGCACCCGACGGCGGTTCCCTCCGCGGACCGCCCTTGGCAATGGCAGTCCCTTGCGGCCTCGGCCGGGCTTCTGCATCAACGCATGTTCGACGTGGCCTTTTCCCCGGACGGCACGGTCTGGATCGCGGCCGGCAACGGGCTCTGGCGTTACGATGGTTTCCATTGGGCGGTCTTCGGGCCCGCGGAGGGGCTGCCGAGCCGTTTCGTTCGTTCCGTGTTGGTCTCGCGCGCGGGCGATCTCTGGGTGGGCACCGACGCGGGCGCGGGCGTCTTCGATCCCGGACGCGGCGTATTCGACCCGCGGGGCACCCGCGAGGCCCTGCCCAACGGCAACGTGCGCCGGATCGTGGAGGACGCGGAGGGCGCGCTGTGGTTTTGCTGCGACCAGTGGCCCGACACGTCGATCGGGCCCGGCGGCCTCGCGGTGCTACGGGAGGGGCGCTGGAGGGTGTTCACGCAGGCCGACGGATTGCCGATGAACTACGTCATCGGCTATCATCGCGACCGCTCCGGCCGGCAGTTCGCCTTCACCCCGCGCGGCTGGGTGCAGCGGCGCGGTGATCGTTGGGTTCCGCCCGAGGCGGCGGGTCCGGTTGAGAAAAACACCGTGTTGCATCTGGCCGAGACGGCCGAGGGCCGTCTCTTCGCCCAAAGCGAGCAGGCCTTGCTCACGCTTGATTCCGAAGGCTGGCATCCGCTCGCGCCCAAGAGCCTTCTCGTCGGCGACACCCGCGCCGGCGATGCGCTCGCGCTCATGCGCGACAACCAGCGCGGCACCCTCTGGCTCGCGCGCTGGGACGGCGCAAGTTTCGCTCCTCTCTCGGCCCCGGTGGCAGGGCCCCGGGTGGCGCGTTTCTACCATCTCCGCGAGGCCCCGGATGGCGCGATCTGGTGCGTCGGCGAGGGCACGATCCTGCGCTGGACCCGCGACGACCAGGCCTGGCGGCACTATGCCGCCCTGCCGGCGCCTCAGGCGGTCGACGCCCGTGATCGCGTCTGGTTTTCCGGGCAGGCCGGCGTGTGGTGGGCCGAGGGGGAAACGTTGCGCCGCCTCGAGCCGCTGGCCGAATTCCTCGGCGTGGACCGCGACGGACTCGTGTTGGGCCGTGCGGCGGATGGCACGCTCGTCCAGATCCGCGAGCCGCTCGCCCCCGAGCCCGAACGTGTGGAGCTCGAATTCTCCCCCGTGCAGGCGGCCAACGATTTTACCCAGGGCCTTTGGATATGGGGGCCCGACGCGGCCGGCCACACCCGCTTCGCCCATCGCGATGCCGCGGGGAACTGGGTCGCGCGGGGCTCCCCCCGCCTGAAAGGCCAGCGTTTTCTCTCCTGTCATCCGGACCCGCGCGGCGGCATCGATGTCGTGTTCCTCGACACTCGCACCACCGGCTACGCCGTCGCCCACGTCGACGGAGACGCGCTTTCGTGGGTGGACCTTGGCGCCTCGCCCCCGCCCATCCCTTACCCGCAATATTTCCGCGTGGGATCCGTCGAGTTCATCTCGGGCTACGACCGGATTTACCGGCGCGACACGTCGACCGGAGGCGCGTGGAGCATGGTGACCGAGCTCTCGGCGGGCGCCTTCGCCCAGTCTTTGGTCGCTCCGGGCGAGGCGCTCGTGTTTTTCGACAATGGCAGATACGGAATCCCGGGTTGCGCCAGCTTCCGCGATGGTCGCTGGACGGAGGCGGCCGGCGATTTCGATTACGGGTGTTTCTCCCCCGACCGGCGAAGCCTGAGTCTCGCCACGCGTGGGGGCGTCTACCGGCGAAGCACGCCCACCGCGCTCGATTTCGACTACCTGCCGCTGCCGGAGGACGTATTGATCCAGTCGCTTTTCACCACGTCGGCCGGCGCGCTCTGGATCGGCACGTCCGAGGGCGTGCTGCATTACCGGCCCCGCTCGAATCCGCCGGAGACGGTCGTCCATGCCCGGGTCGGGGAAGTGGGCGGCGGAGGCCTGCCGGTGCGTTTCGGCGGGATCGCGCGTCACCAAATCTCGCTGCCCTCGCAGGCCTGGCGCTTCAGCTGGCGCTTCGACGACGGGGTCTGGTCCGGCTTCGTCGAGGGCGAAGAACGCACCCTGCCGACCGCCCCGCTCGCGCCCGGACCGCATCGGTTGGAGTTGCGCGCGCGTTCCGCCGAGGGCGTCGACGCCAGCCCGGCGCGGCTCGATTTCGAGGTCCTGCCCGTGCCCTTGCAGGAGCGCCCCTGGTTCGCCTCCGCGGTGGCCGGCGTCGCTCTGCTTATCGCCGGCCTGCTTTGGCTTGGCGTGGCGCGCAGCCGGGCCATTCGCCGGAGCAACGCCGCCCTCCGGCGAGAGGTGGCCGAGCGCGAGCAGGCCGAGGCCGCGCTTCGCGTCGTCCGGGACGAGCTGGAAAAACGCGTCGTCGAGCGGACCACCGAGTTGTCCGCCACCAACCAGTCCCTCCGGCGGGCCTTGGCCGAGCAGGCGGCGGCCGAGGCCCAGCGGGTCCGGCTCGAGGAGCAGTTGCGCGAAGCCCAGAAGATGCAGGCGGTCGGCACGCTCGCGGGCGGGATCGCGCACGATTTCAACAACATCCTCACGATCATCATCCCCTGCGCTCAGTTCGCCCACGACGAGCCGGATATCCCTCCTTCCGCGCGCAAATATCTTCATCTCGTCCTCCAGGCCGCGAATCGCGCGAAGCTGCTCGTGCAGCAGATCCTCGCCTTCAGCCGGCGTCAGCCTCGCGCCGTGGATCTTGTCGACCTCGAACCTCTCGTCCGGGAAACCGAGGCCCTTATCGCCACAATGCTTCCGCCGGGCGCGAAGGTGGAGTCGGTGATCCATCGCCGCGTGCCGTCGGTGCTGGCCGATCCGACCCAGCTCCACCAGGTCCTCATGAATCTCTGCACCAACGCGGAGCATGCGTTGCGCGGGCGCCCGGAGGGCCTGATCCGGATCGAGCTTGGCGTCCTCGACGTCGACGAGGAGACCGCCTTGCGCGATCCCTCGTTGAGCGAGCGCCGCTACGTCCGCGTCTCGGTCGAGGACAACGGCGTGGGCATGCCCGAGCACGTGCGCCAGCGGGTTTTCGAGCCGTTTTTCACCACCAAGGCTCCAGGTCACGGCACCGGTCTCGGCCTCGCCGTCGTGCATGGCATCATCCAGGAACATGGGGGCCTCATCCGCGTCGAGAGCCGGCTCGGCCACGGCACCCGGGTGGACATCCTGCTGCCCGCCCGATCCGGTCTCGCATCCGGCGGGAACCCGTCCGCCCTGCCTCTTCCCCGCGGACAGGGCGAGACCATCCTCCTCGTGGACGACATACCGGAGGTGTTAGAAAGCATCGGCGGCCTGCTTCGGCAGGCCGGCTACGCGGTCGTGGGTTTTCAGCAGGCGAGCGCCGCGCTCGTCGCCTTCGTCGAGGCCCCGGACCGTTTCGACCTGCTCGTCACCGATCTGAGCATGCCGGGGATGGGCGGTCTGGAGCTATGCCGGGAGATCCAGCGCGTGCGTCCGGAATTGCCGGTGCTCATGGTGACCGGCTTCGACGGCAGCGTCACCTCCGACGAGCTCGTCGCCGCCGGCGTGGACGCGCTCGTCACCAAGCCCATCGAAAACACCGTGTTTTTCCGACGTCTCCGCGAATTGCTCCGGGCCTCGCGGAAGCCGACCGGCGCCGGTTGATTTTCGCCACGGGCCCGCTAGGGTGTGTCCGGGAAAGAAATCAGACCATCGCTGGCGCTCTGCGAGTGGAGGGAGAAAGG
>CAMLNJ010000199.1 GCA_946481225.1 uncultured Verrucomicrobiota bacterium
CGCGACGAAGGCGGAGGCCGAGGCGAAGCAGCTCGCGCTGCTCGCGGAGTTGAAGGCCGACCTCGTGATCATGGCGCGCTACATGCAGGTGCTTTCGGCCGAATTCCTCGCGAAGGGGCCGCCGGTGATCAACATCCACCACTCCTTTTTGCCGGCTTTCGCGGGCGGCCGCCCCTACCATCAAGCCTACGAGCGCGGCGTGAAGCTGATCGGCGCGACCGCGCACTATGCGACGGCGGTGCTCGATGACGGCCCGATCATCCAGCAGGATGTGGCGCGCGTGACCCATCGGCAGGACGTCTCCGATCTGATCCGGCTAGGCCGCGATCTTGAACGTCTGGTGTTGGCGCAAGCGGTGCGTGTCCACTTGGAGCACCGGGTGCTCGTTTACGGCAAGCGCACGGTCGTCTTTGATTGAGTCAGGCGCGAGGCGGAGGCGATATATTGGTAAGTTGGTGTTTATTAATTACTTAATAATAATTAAATCGCGGCTTTACGGCCGGGATGGCGGCTGTTTTGGTTTCCAGCCTTTCCCTTTATCCGCATGGCTGCTTCCGCTAACTCGAAGTCCACCCCCACCGCCGGCGACGATCGTAATCTGGTGACGATCGACGAGAACTATCTCGCACCCACTTTTGAGGATAAGCTGCTGATTTTCTGGGAGAAAAACGGCAAGGCTATCATCGCCGTCCTGGTGTTGGTCGCCGTCGGGTTGATCGCTCGCTGGAGCTTCCAGATGTTTGCCGCCAGCCGCGAGCGCGCCATCGCCGCCGAGTATGCCGAGGCGAAAGACGCTGCGGCGCTGAAGGCCTTCGCCGAAGCCCGTCCGACCGCGGCCTTGGCCGGCGTCGCGCGCCTTCGCTTGGCCGACGAGGCCTATGCCGCCGGAAATTTTGCCGCCGCGCAGGCCGACTACGAGGCCGCCGCCACCTCTTTCGCCAACCAGCCGCTCGGTGACCGCGCCCGTCTCGGCGCCGCATTGTGCAAGCTCCAGGCGGGGGATTCCGCGGGTGGCAAAGCCGCTCTGGAGGCGCTGGCCAACGACACCGCCTTTACCCGCACGCTGCGCGGCGAGGCCGCTTTCCATCTGGCGATGATCACCCGCGACGCCGGCCAAGTGGCCGAAGCGAAGAAGTGGGCCCAGCTCGCCTTGACCGTCGAGCCGTCCGGTCTGTGGGCGCAGCGCGCGATGCAGCTCCAGTCCAGCCTGCCGGCCGATCCGGCTCCGGCGCAGAGTCCGGCTTCCGCGGCTCCCGCCGCCTCCTCTATGCCGGCTCCCGCGGCATCGGAGTCCGCGCCCGCCGCCGTTTCCTTTCCCAGCTCGAAGTAGCTCTCGCTCATTTCCCTTTCTCCCATTGGTTCTGGGAGACACCCGACGAACCCGCCGCGACCCCAAACGGCGGGTTTCGTTTTGGCCGAATACGGGGACTTGTTCGGCGGGACTTTGGATATTCGCTCGAACCGAGGTTGACTCGCCCGCCCGGGCCTCCCTCTTTCGTCCCGCACGTAAAATTTTTCGGGGTGTAGCTTAGCCTGGTAGAGCGCCTGGTTTGGGACCAGGAGGTCGTAGGTTCGAATCCTATCGCCCCGACCATTTTTGCAAATGTCAGCCGGTCATATATTCGCCCGGCTGGCCTAATCTCTGCTTGAATCGCCGAGTGGCTCCACCTAGCCACTCTGGTTTAACTTTTTAAAAATGGATACGATTTCGCGTGAATCTTCCCCCAGCTACCTGCCCATCGCGGGTCTTATCGCGGGCCTTGTCGGTCTGCTCCTCGGGGGCATCGCCTTGGCCAACGCTTCCAAGGCGAACAAGGCCGCCGCGGCCGCTTCCGAGCAGGTGACCGCCCAGGTTGCGCGTATCGACGCCGTCGAGTCCACCGCCAGCAGCGCCAACTCCACCGCCGAGCGCGCATCCGGCAACATCGCCTCCCTCCAGCGCTCCACGCAGGACGCCTTCACCGCCGTCGCCGGCGAGATGGGCAAGATCAATGGAGAACTCGCCAAGCTTCAAGAGGCCGCCTCGAAGAAGGCCCCCACGGTCAAGGACGGCGCCAAGACCGCCTCCGGTCCCGTGACCGCCGGCCCCGACGAATACGTCGTGAAGAGCGGCGACACCGGCATGAAGATCGCCGCCGCCAATGGCGTGTCCATCGGTGATCTCCAAGCGGTTAATCCCAGCGTGAACTGGAAGGCCCTCAAGGTCGGCCAGAAGATCAAGCTCCCCGCCAAGAAGTAAGCTCACGCCTCGCGTGATCTGAGTCGCCTTTTCGCCTCCCGCCCTTTTCGGCGGGAGGTTTTTTTTCGCCCATGTCCGCCGATTCTCCGTTCCCGCCCGAGCCGCGATCTTCCGCCACCTCGCACGCGCCCGCCCGCTGGCGGCGCGGCGAACCGACGCTGCTTCAACGCACGCGCATCCTCGACCTCAACAGCGTGCCCTTCCATCACCCACGGCGCGACGTGCGGCGCGACTTCGTGATCGTCGACGCGCCCGATTGGGTGAACGTCGTCGCGCACACGACCGACGATCGGCTCGTGCTCGTGAACCAGTTCCGCTATGGCGTCGACGCCTTCTCGTGGGAGGTTCCCGGCGGCGTGATCGAGAAGGGCGAAGACCCGGTCGTCGCGGGCGTGCGCGAGCTGCTCGAGGAGACAGGTTACGAGGGGAAAAACGCGCGGCTTCTCGCTAGCGTCCACCCGAATCCGGCCTTCATGAGCAACCGCTGCCATCTGGTCCTCGTCGAGGAGTGCCGGCTCGTCTCCCCGCCGGCATGGGACCCCGACGAGGAGATGGAGATCGCCGCCGTGCCGGTCGCGGACGTTTATGCCCGCGCGCGCGCCGGCGGCATCACCCACAGCCTGGTCCTCGACGCGCTCTTGTTTTTCGAGCCGCTCTGGCGGGCGCGTCGCGATCGCGCCACGTAGGTAAACGGCCCGACAGTGGCCGGTAAATGCCCGGGCTGTTTGACTTGCCGCGCGCTTCGCGGTCTTTTCACGCCTCGTTTTCGATGTCCGCCGCGCCCGCCTTCGCCAATTCTCCCGAGCTTCTCGCCAGCGAAGCGGCCACGCGCCTGCCCGAGCCGCTCGAGCGCGAGATTCGTCGCATCTACGAGCGCAGCCCGCTTTACGGAAAACGGTTCCCGCTCCACGCCGAGCCCCTTCACTGGGCCTGTTATCGGGAGATCCCCGCGCTTTCGAAAAAGGAGATCGTGACCACCGGCCACGAGGCCTTTTTCGCGGACTACCGGGTGATCCAAAAGGGGCTCGACGAAAAGCGCTACGAATACGAGTCCACCTCCGGCACCACGCAGGGGCCGATGACGATCATCATGGAGGATGGCTGGTGGAACGCCCAGCTCGCCCGCGCCTACCGAGCCCATCCGCTTCTCGCCCCCTACGCCGACCGCCCCTACCGCAAGTGCATCCTCGCGCCGGTCGGCTGCTCCTCGAACCTTTGTCCCTACGAGGACCACCCCTTTCCCCACCGCTATTTCGACGGCACCGTCTACCTTAACCTCACGAGCGACCCCTTTGTTTTTCCCGAGACCGAGTGGGACCGCATCGTCACCGAGCTCCAGGCCGTGCAACCCGAGGTGCTCGAGGGCGAGCCGATCTACCTCTCGCTCCTCGCCCGCGCCGTGCGCCGTCGAAAGGTATTCATTCCGTCGATACGCGTCGTCATCTTGACCTACGGCAAGGCGAGCCTCGTTCACTCGCGGCGTATCGCCGAGGCGTTCCCCGCCCCGCAGGTCGACCTCTACGGCTCCACCGAGGCCGGCTATATCTTCGTGGGCGAGGCGTTCAGGGATGACTCTCGCGTCGTCGACGGGAACGCCTTCGTCGAACTCGTGCCCTACCGCGGTCTGGACGACGTTTTTCAGCTCTACGTGACCACGCGCGACCGCGAGGCGATGCCGCTCCTGCGCTACCACACCGGCGACATCGTCCGCCGCCTGCCGACCGGCTACCGGGTGCTGGGGCGCGAGGGCGGCCTGTATTTCCGCGCCGACGGCTCCATCGTTTCCCCGACCGAGATCGACGCCGCGATCCCCGCCGATTTCCCGTGTTGGCATTATAGCCTGACCCAGGCGGGCGAGACGCGCTGGAATTTCGACTACGTCGCCGAGGAATCCGCCCCGGCCGGCCTCGAATCCTCCATCGCCGCCGTGCTCGGAGATGGCGCCCGCGTGTCGGCCTTCCGCAAGCGTCTCGTCGCCCCCGCCGCCTCCGGAAAATTCGCCCTGCTCAAGCCGCTGCCGAAGTAGCCCCGCGGGCGCCGGCGACGTCGCGTTTGGCGTCCCGGCTAGGCGTTTATTGGCTTTGCCCCCTCCGCCGGGCGATCATTTGCCCGGCTGCGCGCCCGCCGCAGCGCGCCTAATAAGCTCTGTTAGGCCCCGGCATGGGCCAGTCGCGACCTTTACAAGGTGACGCACGGCCGGTTACGTCTCGGCCCCGACCACGCGCATTTTGCGCCTCGCCCCTGACTTCGACCACCTGTTCCCGACCAACTCGCGATGAGCCTTCTCGCCAACCTGTTCCGCTCCTCCATCGGACGAAAACTCCTGATGGCCCTCTCCGGCCTCGTTCTCACCGGCTTCGCCTTCGGGCACCTGCTCGGCAACCTTCAGATCTTCGGTCACCCCGATCAGATCAACGGCTACGCGCACTTCCTCCAAGGCCTCGGCCCGGCTCTCTGGCTCGTTCGTCTCGTGCTTCTCGCCGCCGCCGTGATCCACGTTTGGGCCGCCATCGCGCTCACGCTTGAGAGCAAGGCCGCCCGCGGCTCCGAGCCCTATGGCGTCCACAAGTGGCTCGAAGCCACCATCGCCTCCCGCACCATGCGCATCAGCGGCTTGGTCGTGTTCTTCTTCATCATCTACCACGTCCTCCACTTCACCGTCGGCCTCGCCGGCGCCGAGTATTACAAGGGCGCGCTCGACGCGGTCACGCTCGGCCATGAGGTCCGCGAGTTCGGTCTCCCCCTCGCGTCGAAGGGCGCCGAGGTTCACGACGTTTACTCGATGATCTTCATCGGGTTCAGCCGCCCGATCGTCTCCCTCTTCTACATCCTCGCGACCAGCCTGCTCGCCGTTCACCTCTGGCATGGCGCCGACTCGATGTTCCAGACCTTCGGCCTCCGCAGCAACAAATGGTCCTGCTGCCTCCGCAAGGCCGTCGGCCTCCTCGCCCTCGTCTACTTCCTCGGCAACCTCGCCATCCCCGGCGCCATCCTGACCGGCGTCGCCAAGCCCGCCGCCGGCACGACCGCCGCCCAAGTCCTCGCCGCCCGCTAAACTTCTTCGGCCCTAGCTCCCTGCTCCAAGCTCCCATCTCCAAGCTCTAAACATGGCCACCCTCGACTCCAAGATTCCCTCCGGCCCGCTCGCCGACAAGTGGCGCAAGCACAAGCTCGAGACCAAGCTCGTCAACCCGGCCAACAAGCGCAAATACCACGTCGTCGTCGTGGGCGCCGGCCTCGCCGGCGCCTCGGCCGCCGCCTCGCTCGCCGACCTCGGCTACCAGGTCACTTGCATCGTTTTTCACGATTCTCCCCGCCGCGCCCACTCCATCGCCGCGCAGGGCGGCATCAACGCAGCCAAGAATTATCAGAACGACGGCGACAGCGTTCATCGCCTTTTCTACGACACCCTCAAGGGCGGCGACTACCGCGCCCGCGAAGCCAACGTCCATCGCCTCGCCGAGGTCTCGGTCAACATCATCGACCAGTGCGCCGCCCTTGGCGTGCCCTTCGCCCGCGAATACGGCGGCCTTCTCGCCAACCGTTCCTTCGGCGGCGCGCAGGTTTCCCGCACTTTCTACGCCCGCGGCCAGACCGGCCAGCAGCTCCTCCTCGGCGCCTACTCCTCGCTCTCCCGCTGCGTCGGCCAGGGCACCGTCAAGCTCGTCACCGAGCACGAGATGAGCGACCTCGTCGTCGTCGAAGGCCAGGCCAAGGGCGTCATCACCCGCGACCTCAAGACCGGCAAGCTCCACCGTTTCTCCGCCGACGCCGTCATCCTCGCCACCGGCGGCTACGGCAACGTCTTCAACCTCTCCACCTACGCCCGCGGCTCCAACGCCACCGCCATCTGGCGCGCCTACAAGCGCGGCGCCTGCTTCG
>CAMLNJ010000200.1 GCA_946481225.1 uncultured Verrucomicrobiota bacterium
AAACGGCGGTGGTCGCCGCTTTGGCCCTCGCCCGCCACGGGCAACCGTAGCGCCCCGCCATTCGACCGGCCCCGGGGACCCCAAAATCGCCCCTTTCTTCGCCGTCATCGCCCGGCCCTTGCCCTCCGCGGAACGTCAGGCAGGATGGCGCACGGCCCTCGCCCCGCCCCTTCGATACCCGCACGTCCCGGAGCGCTCCGGCGAATCCGCTTCGCCACACGTCTGCTCTGGGGCGCATGCGCTTCCCCCCGGCCGAAACCACGCTGGCAACAAATCCCGCCGTGACGTTTTTCTCCAGCCTTAGCGAGCAGCCCTTCGCCCGGCTCGAAGCGACCTCGATCGCACCGAGCCATACCGACACGGTCCCTTCCGCCTTCCCTCGCCCGGCGTGCGAATCGAGTCCTCGGTCCTCACTCTTTTCGACCAACCCTGCACCGCGGAAGACTGGGAGAAGGCGTTGCATCACCTCGCCGAATGGCGGCGACTCTCCGCCTCCGGCGGCTTCGTGATCACGCTGCCCGACGGGCGCCTCTTCGCCTTCCTCGGTGGCCACCCGGCGACCGCCCGCCAAACCCTTTCCGGACTCGTCGGCCGCGCAAACGATCATGGCCAATCAGCCCGTCACCTTCACCGCCGTCGCCATCGGCAATCCCACGCCGCAGATCAAGTGGCGCAAAAACGGCAAGGACATCCCCGGCGCGATCGGTTCCGCCTACACGATCCCGCACGCGATGCTCACCGACGCTGGCGTCTACACCGCCGTCGCCTTCAGCACCGTGCAAACCGGCCCCGCCACCACCACCGTCGTCAGCACGATCTCCGCCGGCGCCCGCCTGACCGTCAGCAACGTGGTTCCCTACTGACCTCCCGCCGGCGCCCCGGCCCGACCCGCCTCCCGCGCGGTTCAAGGGCGCCCGGTTGATGGCGGACGGCCGCGGTCGTATCGGCCGCGGCTACCTGTCCCCCCTCGATTTCCCCGCCGCGCCCAGCCGCCAGGCACAGACGCACGCCCGCCGCGGCGGGCGTCACGCCCGTCGGAAAAACCCCACCGTCGGCTGCCGCGCCCCGCGGCCGATCCGCTTGATCAGCGTCCAGCCCTCCGGCGTCAGCTCGATCTCGCCCGGATACTCGAAAACCACGATCGGATCGTTCGCCCCCGCCGTCGCCTCCAGCAGCCCCGCGAAAAGCCGCGGCGCGATGTCTTGGATAATCGGATACGGCGGATCGACGAACACCAGGTCCGGCGCCGCCTCGCCCGCCGCCGGGCGCCAGGCCAGCGCGTCGCCCATCACCAGCCGCATCTCGCCCGCCTCGCGCCGCGCGCTCTTCGCCACGACCGCGATGTTCGCCCGCACGCAGGCGGCCGCCTTCGCGTTCTGCTCCACGAAAACGCCGCCCGCCGCGCCCCGGCTCCAGGCCTCGAGCCCGTAGCCGCCGCTGCCCGCGAACAGGTCCGCGAAACGCGCTCCGGTCACGCGCGCCCCGAGCGACGAGAACACCGCCTGCCGCATCCCGTCCGTCGCGGGCCGGACGGCGTCGCCCTTCGGCACCGCCAACACCGCCCCGCGAGCTGCTCCACCGCTGATTCGCATAAAATGATTTCCGCCCGCCTCCGTTACATGCCGAGAAGGCTCCGCGCCTCCACCGACAAGG
Organism: uncultured Verrucomicrobiota bacterium; assembly: GCA_946481225.1. The sequence goes on from CAMLNJ010000200.1 coordinate 1,654, forward strand.
GCTCCCGCGCCGCCTCCACGCACCGGCCGTCCGGCAACTCCGCCCCGCCCCAGGCGTAGTCCGCCGGCAAGCGCGCCAACAGGGCCGGCTCCGTCTCATAAAACCGCGCCGCCAGCCAATGCCGGAGGAACGCGTAGAGCGTCTCGCGACTCGCATCCCAGCCATGTCGCACGAGCGCGACGCGAAACGAGGCGCTGTGCGCGTAGCACTCCCGCGCCCGACCGGCCAGCCAGACGGCCTGCGCGTCGGGCAACGCCACGTCCAGCCAGCGCGCCGCCTCCTCCACCACCTGCCGCGCCGCCGCGAGGGCGACGAGCGGGGTATCGCGCTCAAGCTCGTGCCGCCGCCGCAGCCTTGTAGGCCCGACCGACGGTCGGGCTTTCCGAGCCGCCCGACCGGCGGTCGGGCCTACACCTTGCCGATGTGGGACGAATGTCGGCTTCATGCGGGCTCGGCCTCCGCGGCGTCTTCGGGCGCGCCGGCTTTGACGGCGGGCGCCGTCGCGGCCTTGTAATCCGCCGCGAGGTAGGACTCGAGGTTGCGGCGGAAGGTCTCCACGCGTTCGGCGATGCTGGCGGGGATCGACATGGGCTTGTTGTGCCACGAACAAAACCCTCCCCGCCCGCCTCCGCGCAAGCGCCGACTCGGCTTAACCGCTATCCGCCCTTCAACCGCTCCTGCACCTCGCGCAGGCCTCGGGTGAGCGACAGCTCGACACCGCCCGCCAGCGTCACCGCCGCGGGTGTCTCGCCCTGCGCCGGACGCACCGCGCGCACCAGGGCCAGCCTTACGATCGCCCCGCGGTTTATCCGCATGAACTCGTTCGGCGGAAGCGATTCCTCCAGCGCCGCCATCGTCTCTCGCAGGATGTGGTTGCCCGCCGCCGTGTGCAGGATCGCGTAGTTGCCCGCCGCCTCGATCCACTCGATCTCCGCCATCCCCACCACGCTCACCCGATTCGAGCCGCGCACCACGAAACGCCGCTCCGCCTGCGGCTCCGCAGGACGCGTCGCCGCCGTCTGCATCGCCCGACGCTCGCGCGCCCGCGCCAACGCCCGCGCCAAGCGCGGCGGCGCCACCGGCTTCAACAAATAGTCCAACGCGCAGGCCTCGAAGGCCCGCACCGCGTGCCGATCAAAAGCCGTCACAAACACGGCCGCCGGCGCGTAATCCACCGGGAGCGCGCGCAAAACCTCGAAGCCGTCCATGCCCGGCATCTGCACGTCCAGCAGGAGCAGGTCGGGCCGCAGCAACTCCGCCGCGACCACCGCCGAAGGACCGTCGGCGCACTCCGAGACGATCGTCAGGCCGGGCTCGGCCTCGAGCAGGCGCCGCAGCCGCACCCGGGCGGCGCGCTCGTCGTCCACCATCAACACGCGGAGCGGAGCGGGATCGGCGTTCATGCGGCGGTTCGGAAAGGAAGCTCGAGGACAACCACGCATCCCCGCCCGCCCGCGCGCAACTCCATCGTGGCGTGATCACCGTGCAGAGCCCGCAAGCGCGCCCGGGTGTTGGCCAGGCCTATGCCTTCGCGCGCCGGCCCGCCCCCGAGCAGACCCGCCCCGTCGTCGGACACCTCGATCCGCAGGCGATCGGCCTCGCGCCGGGCGGCGATTTTCACCGTCCCCCCTTTCGGCAGCGGCTCCAGCCCATGGCGCACCGCGTTCTCGACCAAGGGCTGCAAAATAAACGCGGGCACCAGCGCCTCGCGCGCCTCCGGGGCGATGTCCACCACGCTCCTGACCCGCTCCTCGAAACGCGCCTGCATGATCGCCATGTAGGCCTCCACCAGCCGCATCTCCTCGCTCAGTGGCAGCTCTCTCTTCTCGGAAGTCTCCAAGGTCAGCCGCAACAGATCGCCGAGCGCCGTGATCACCGCGTCCGCCCGGTCGGGCTCCGTGTGCACGAGGCCGGAGATCGTGTTGAGCGTGTTGAAGAGGAAGTGCGGCTGCAGCTGCGTGCGCAGCGCCTCCAACCGCGCGGTGGCCAGGCTCGCCTCGCGCTCCTTCGCCCGCCGGTAGAAGAAGATCGCGTGCGCCGCGCTCGCGAGCACGAGATAGGTCGAGAGCACCCGCCCGAGAATCCGCGAAAAGCTGCCCGGATCGCCGGGGCCGTCGAATTTCCCCGAACCGGCAGGCTCGCCCGGCCCTCGCGCCGTGCGCGAAAAGGGGCTCGCGTCCGGAGGCTTCGGCGGGGGGGAAGCATCCCCCCGAGGATCCTCGCGGTCGTCCCAAAATCCCCCCGGCCGCGGCCCGCGACCATCGCGAGGAGGCTCCAGCCGGGAGAATCGCTTCTCCATCGGTCCGCCAACGCGGTCGAATCCCGGCCCATAGCGGATATCGAGGAACTTGGCCCAGCCCCAGGCGAGCGACGTGATCAAGGCCAGGGCGACCACATGCGCCGCGATCCGCCCCGGCCAGCGCTCGCGCTCCAGCGGACGCCGATCAACCAAGCGAAAAAGCAGCGGCGCCGCGAGCGTCCAAGGCAGCCAGTCGCGCACCGGCGCCTGCATGACCTCTACCCAGGTCAGCGGCGTGTTCGCCACGACCGCGAAGGACACCACGAACGCCAGCGCCACCCAGACCGCGAGCGCCAGCAGCCAGCCGAGGAGCAAGGGGCGCAGAGGAACGAAAAACTTCATCGCAAGACCGCGGATTCGTCAGCCGCGTCCAGCATCACGTCCACGAACTCCCCGGGACGCAAAGTCAGTTCCGGAGGCAGGGAGAAATACACCCGCAGCCCGAGCTCGGGGATGTCGGAGCGGTCGATCAACGCGAGCTGCGTCGTCGGCACCGGCTCCAGCACGCGGCCCACCGCCAGCACGCGGCCCTGGGCGGATCGGCGATCCGGGCGACGGCTGCGCAACTCCACCGCCATGCCGGCGCGCGGCTCCAAGGGGAGCGGTTGACGCAGCCAGCCGACGAGCCGGCGCGGCTCCGGCGCGGCGATCTCCAGAAGCGGTTCTCCCGCCACCACCGTTTCCCCGGCGCGGCGAAACACGCGCGTCACCACGCCGTCCATCGGCGCGACCAGCGTTTCGGGCGCGAGCCGGGCCTCCGCCCAGCGGAGCTCCGCCTCGGCCACGCGCAAGGCCGACGCCAGCGCCCCGTCCGCCTCGGGCGCGCCGGACTCCGCCGCGGAGGCAGGCTCCAGCGTGGCGACCAGCCTCTCCTGCTCGGCGACCTGCGCCATCAGCCGTTCGCGCAGCAGGCGGGCGGTGTCGTAGGCCTCCTCGGTCGCCACCGCGCGGGCGCGCAGCGAGTTTTGCCGGGCGAGGTCGGCCTCGGCCTGCAACAGCTCCACGCGCAGCGCCGCCAGCGCGGTGCGCTCGCGCATCCATTCGAGGCGCAGGCGGTCGGCGTCGAGGGCGAGGCGGCGGCCGGCGATCACGGGCTCGCGGCCGATCCGCACCGCGTCGAGCTCGGCGCGCAGGGCCGCCAGTTCGGCCGCCACGACCGCGGGGGCCTCCGCGCGCACCCGACCGATCACCTCGCCGGCGCGGACCACGCGCATCGGCTCCGCGTCGAGCTCGAGCACGGTGCCGCCCTGCGCGGAGCGGAGCTCGGCCTGCGTCAACTCGGCCTCGGCGGTGAGCGCGGGCGCCACCGCCGTGTCGCGCCAGAGAAAGGCGATCAGCCCGACGCACAACACGAACGCGAACAGCGGCATCAGCTCGATGCGAAACGCCCGCCAACGCTGGTGCGCAGGCGTGGGGATGGGGGGAAGCGGGGAAGCAGGGGATGGGGACACGGGAAAAGGGCGGCGGAACGGTTTTAGACTTCGGTTTCCTGGGCGGCCTCGATCCCGTGAAGGTCGACGACACCGGCCAGCGCGCCCAGCTCGTGCAGGAGTTCTCCGGAGCGGGCGGGGTCGCGCAACAGGAGGTGGTAGGAGAGATCGGATGCGCCGCCCTCGCCCCCCGCGCGCCGCCGGGCCAGCCGCACGCGACGGCCATGCCGCGCGAGCAGGCGGTCCAGGTCGCCGAGCTCCGCCGCGGAACGCGTCCAACGCAGACGCAGGACGAAATCATAACGCCAACGGCTGCCGAAATGCACGAAGCGCGCGTAGACCATGATCGCGGCGATGATGAAGCCGCCGAGCACCGCGGTGGCGAATTTCTGCGTGCCGCAGGCCATGCCGGCGACGAGCCCGGCGAGCACGTGCGCGGTGTCGAGCGTGTCGCGGAGCACGTTGCGAAAACGCACGATGGCGAAGACCGCCATGAGGCCGAAGGCGGCCACGAGGTTGTGCGACAGCACGAGCATGACGAGCGCCACGATGACCGGCAGCAGGAGCAGCGAGACGACGAAGGCGCGCGAGTAGGACAGGCTGTCGTGCGTGGCCATGTAGACCCAGGCGAGGAGCTGCCCGAGCGCGAAGGCGAGGAGCAACGCGAGTGCGATGGTGCCGAGGGGCGTGGGGGCGAGTGCGTGGTCGCCGCGAAGAAAGCTGTCGAGCATGGGG
>CAMLNJ010000201.1 GCA_946481225.1 uncultured Verrucomicrobiota bacterium
GCGGTCGCGCCGGAGACCACGGCGGCGTTCACCACGCCGGATACGTTGCTCAGGTATCGCGTCGTATCGGTCCACATCTGATAGGAATACATCGCGGCGTTCGAAAGGCCGGTCACGCGGCGGAAGCTGGCGCTGTCCTTGAAGGCGGCGGTGTTGTCGTTCGGTTCGGCCCAGACGGTGCCGTCGCTTCGCACGCGCAGGTAGCGGCCGGGGAAGTTGATCGACTCGAAGGAGACGCCGGTCAGCCCGGAGAGGCCGGTGACGACACGGAATTCGCTGTCCTGCGCCGGGAAAGGATCGGTGGCGATGTAGGCGCGGAAGCCGGAGTGGCGCACGTATTGATTGGTCGCGGTCGACAGGCGCAGGCGACGCACGGTCGTGGAGGCGGTGAACTTCCACTGCTGTTCCGCGCCACCGGTGTTTTGCCACTGGAGGACGTTTGCGCCATCCGCGGTGGAGGCGCCGCCGACCGCGACGGTTTTTCCGCTGTGGACGGCGAAAAGGCGGAAGTAGTTCGAGTCGGTCGCGGTCGGGATGTATTTCTGGCCGTTGCCGCCCCAGTAGTCCCAGAGGTTGATGTTGGCGCCATTGGCGGTGGAGATGTTGTAGACGTCCATCGAGCGGCCGCTGAAGGAGCCGATGAACTGATACTGGCCGGAGCCGAGCGGAGTGACCGTCCAGTTTTGCTTATCCGCGATCTGCGGATCGGCGATCGTGTTCTGCTCGATGTTGGTGCCGTTGGCCGTGCCGTTGTTGTAGACGGTGAGAGCCTTTCCGCTGTGGCGGGCGGTGAGCTGGTAGACGCCGGCGGGGATGCTGGTGGCGACAGGCCCGCGATAATGGGTGAGCGTGGTGAAGCCCAGGTGGTCGAAGGCGCTGCCATGGTTGCCGTATTGGGGGCCGCCGTCGGGGCGCGTCGCGGCCGCCTTTTCCTCTGTCTCCGGTATATGGATACCCAGGCGGTGCGAATAGTGGCCGACGATCATGTCCCAGATGGCGCGGGTGGCGCCCTGGCCGGCGTTGGAGACGCCGCCGTGGGTGTTGGGCGAACCGCCGCCCTGGCCGCTGCGCCAGGAGTAGTAGGCAAAGGGCACCGCCTTCAGGTTGTTGTAGCGCGCGACGTATTCGGCGCCGGCCATGAAGCGGCTGTTGTTGTAGCCGTAGAGGTCGATCCCTTGGTTCCACGCCATCTCGCAGATCGTCGCCATGAGGCCGACGCCCATGAGGGAATGCTCCTGGTCGCGACCGGCCTCCTGCCACTGGCCGAGAGTCGGCGAGTGGAGGATGGGCACGGCGTTGTTGATCGCGCCGTTGCCGCCGCCGCTCTTGAAGTAGTTCACCGCCTGGTCGATCTTCGGCTGATCGTCGCAAAGGATGCCGATGGCGAGGATCGAGGCCATATTGCAAAGGTCCCAGTTCGCCCAGTAGTTCTGAATGTGGGCGGTGTTATGGTTCACCAGGAAGTCGTTGTTCATGGGGTAGAACACGGTGAGCATCATGTTCTTGAACTGCGTGAAATCGGCGGCGGCCCATCCGGAGTAGGCGCGCATGATCTCGGCGGCGTTCGCCATCTCGTAACCGTAGAGGCCGGCGGCGAGGAAGCGGTCGGCGTTGCCGGTGATGGCGGTGAGCGTGGAGCCCCAGGCGTTGAGGATCTGCACAGCCTTGTCCGCGTGGGCGGTGTTGCCGGTGATCTTCCAACGCAGGGCGTTCTGGTAGGCGGCGGCCGCGTCGTTGTAGAGAAGCGCGCAATTGTCGGGCGAGGTGCCGCGGTTGATCGTGCCGACGGCGCGCGGGCCCCAGGTGCTCTGGGAATTCGCGCTGGCAACGAGGAGATCATAGCTGCCCTTCCATGGCTGGGCGCCTGCATTAACCTGCGTCGCCATGCGGGTGAAATCGGCGTTGGTGAGGATCATGCCGGGGTGGACCGCGGCGAGGAGATCGGAACCGAGGGCGCCGATCAGCGAGACGAGAACACGGCCGAGCGAACGCGCGCGGCCGCGGGGGAGCGGGGTTTTCATGGGGGTTGTGGTTGGGGGGAGCCGGGAAAAGAACGGCGCCGGCCCGCGCTATGCGGGCAAGCGGGCGAGGCCGGGCGGGCGCGGAGGGGAAGCGCGGCGCCAACGGTCGCGGAACAAGGGAAAGCGCGGGCACTCCACGCGGACGAACCGGCGCGCTCAAGGGGCGCCGGGCGTGATTTGTAACGCAATGTATATGCTTTATGGATACACCGCACGTCCCCCCGAAGGCGGAAAACAAAAAGGCCGCGCCGAAAAATCGGCGCGGCCCGAAGGAGCCAAGATGTCTCAGCGGCGGCGACGGCGGGCGCCGACCGTGGCCAGACCGGCGAGACCGGCGAGGACGGCAAAGGCCGAAGGCTCGGGAACGGCGCTGATCGTCAGATCGCCCGAGGGATTGTCGAAGACGTAGCTCCAGTTGGAGCTGCTGGCCGTCCAGCCGCTGCCGGTGATGACGGCGGGGGCGGTGAAGGCCTGCGCGAAGCTGCCGCCGACGCTGACGGAACCGAAGGTGCCGGATTGGCCGCTGAAGCCGCCGAAGAGATCGTAGGTGCCCGCGCTGATCGGCGCGTCGAAGACGAGGCTCATCGTGCCGCCATAGGACAGGGCGCCGCCGACATCGACCGCATCATAGGTCGAGCCGCGCGAGGTGCCGTTGATCTCGAAGACCGAGGTCGAGGAGGCGCCGAGGCTCAGGTTGCTCGAGAAGGTCAGCAGACCGGGGCTGTTGCCCGGGGCGAGCGTGCCGTTGACCGTGGTGGCGCCGGTAACGGTGCCGGAGCCCTTGAGCGTCTGGCTGGCGCCGATCGCGAAACCGGTGACCGCGGAAACGTCGAAGGTGCCGTTGGCGATGATGTTCGCGCTGTTGGCGATGCTGCCGGTCGAGGCGAGGGCCAAGGTTCCGCCCGCGCCGATGGTGGTGTCGCCGGTGTAGGTGTTGACGCCGGAGAGGGTCAGCGTGCCGACGCCGATCTTGCTCAGGCCGCCGTCGATGGCGTTGTCGCCACCGATATCGCTGTGCAACAGCGCCTGCGGGATCGTGATGTTGACGCTGTTGCTGTCGATGATGGCGCCGCCGTTGCGCACGTTCACGCGCTGCGCCGCACCGCCGAGGTCGATGAAAGCGGTGGTCGCGCCCGCGGCCCGCAAGGTGCCGCCGTTGAAGTTGAACTTCGCGTTACCGGAGTTGTTGTTTGTGATGACCTGACCGATCGTCAGCGTGCCGCCGTTCAGATTGAACGAGCTATCGAACGTGGCTTGGGTGGACGAGTTGTTCAAATCGATGACGCTCGTGAGGCTGTATGCGCCGGTGCCGTTTCCGGTCCAACCCGTGATGCTGCCGCCGTTCAAGGTCACGAAGCTCGTTCCGCTCGATGTGTTGACCCGTCCGAAACGAATATCCGTGTTGGTATTCAGGTTCAGGTTACCGCCGTCGATCGTGATCTCGCCTTTCGAGCCGTCGGCCCGGCCGAGCATCAGCCAGCGCTCCGTCGTGCTCGCCATATTGATCGTGCCGCTCGTCAGGTTGATACGGCCGGTCGAGCTTCCCGCGTAACCAATGATCGCGTCGCGCTCGAAGCTGACGGTGCCTCCGTTGACGTTGATCGTGCCCACCGCCGTGTTGGACGCGCCGACACGGGTCTCACCGCCGCTGGTGGACGTCTGGCGGTAGAGCGAAGTGCCGTTTACGTTGACGGTGAAGTCCGAACCCGCCGACTCCGCGATATAGTTGCTGGTGGTTATGCTCAGCGAAGAGGTGCCGTTCAGCGTGATCGTGCCTTTCGGCATGTTCAGCGCGCTGCCACCGTTGAAACCGGCCGACATGTTGACCGCCGTGACGGTCGCCGCGTTGTTGATCTCAAGGTCCGAGGTGGCCGTGCCGGTGCCGTTGCCGCGACCCACGGAGAGCCAGCTGGAGATGGCAAGGGTGCCCGAGTCTACCTGAATCTTCGCGTTCTGACCCGCGCCACCGCTGGTCACCACGCCGCCGATCACCAATTCGCCGGTTACGGTGTGGGTGCCGCCTGCGAGCAAGAGGGTGCCTTCACGCGCGATCAAGGGCCCGGAAAAGCCGCCGCTGGACGCACCCGCGCCCGACCAGACGCTTCCGTTGGAGAGCGTAAGAGTGCCGGCGCCGGTCTTGAGGAGAGCGTTCGAACCCGCGCCGGTCTTCGTGATGGCGCCGGAGACAGTGGTGTTGCCCGAACCGGCGACCGTGAGCAAGCCGTTGCCGCTGGCGACGTTGGCATTCAGCGTGCCCGCGAGCGTAAGCAGACCGGTGCCGTTGTTCGTGATCGTCGTGGTGGCGGCCGCCGCGTTGCTCAGACTGAGGTTGGCATTGACCAGCTGGTTGGTCGTCACGCCCGAGTTGATGGTGAGCGCGCCGGCGTTGCCAAAGGAGAGCGTCTGGCTGCCGACCGCGCCCGAGCCGATCGTGTAGGCCGCCACAGAAGCCGTGTCGAACACCACCGAGCCGACCGTCACGCCGGCGCCGAGATCGATCGTGGTGTTGCCGCCGCCCGCACTGTTGAAGGTGGCGGTTTCGCCGGTGCCGGGCGCGGAGGTGTCGGTCGCCCAATTCGTCGCCGTAGCCCAGAGCGAATCGGTGGCGCCATCCCAAGCATCGCTCGCGGCATGGGCGGACGAGACGATGCCGGCCCCGGCGACGGCAAGCATAAGCGCGCGCAAGCGAAGCGCGGACCGGCGGTTATGCAGCCGGCCAGATACGCCTGCGGCAGCGGGAGCCGCAGCGAAAAATGTAGTCTGCTGCGATGACGATTGGATCGTTGATGGTTGGATGTTCATGTGTTTGGGCTGGGAAATCTTAACAATGCAGGATGGGGAAAAACGAAGCGGCGCGCCCAAGCTCCACGCGGACGTTGACCGAGGCCAAACTATCGATGCACAGCGGATCCTTGGGCCAAAACGGCGACGCGGAAACGCGAGCAACAAGCGGAATGGACGGGGCGGCGGAACGCACGGAGGGGGTAGCAACCTATCTCTAGCTCTAGTGGGATGCGGCCGAACTGGACAAGGTGTTCAGCTGCGTTAATTGTAACCATTAGTAATACTATCTAATCGGCGATCACCCGAGATCACCCGCGCCAAGTAATAAGATTACGCTAAAGCGAGGAATCGGCCAAACTGGTTTGCAGGTTATCGTTAACGCCTGCCGGAACTAGGCGCCCACGCGCCCGGTCCTTGCGCTACCCGTCTTTGGCGTCCCCTCCCAAAGGATTGATCCTCCTTACCATTTCGTCCTTTCACCGTTTCCTTGCGCGACCACGCGGCTCTACCTCCGAAATCTTTGCTTCGTGCATACCGATTCCATTTCGCTCATCCCGCCCGCGCCGTTCGCCGAACAACCAAGCCGTGACGCTTGATCATTCGATGCGCCTCGCACGTCCCCGCACTTCCCGATCCGCTCCATGCCCCTTCGCTCGTCCGTCCCCCTCTTTTCCCTCCTGGCGCTTCTCCCCGCCGCGTTCGCGCAGCCCCTCACCCTCACGGTCGACGCGTCCGCCCCCGGCAAGGCGATCAGCCGCGACTTGGTCGGCATCTTCTTCGAGGACCTGAGCTACGCGGCCGACGGCGGCCTCTACGCCGAACTCATCCAAAATCGCTCCTTCGAATACAGCGCGCTCTCCCGTCGCGAGTGGAGCAACCTCACCGCGTGGGAAACCGTGGAGCGCGGCGGACGTGGCGGCCTCGTCGTCGACGGCGCATTTCCGCTCCATCCGAACAACCCTCACTACGCCGTCCTCGAACTCCGCCAGGCCGGCGAAGTCGCCCTCGTCAACTCCGGCTTCGACGGCATCGCCGTCCGCGCCGGCGCGAACTACGATCTCTTCTTCTTCGCGCGCCGCCTCTACACCGGCGGCCGTTGGGATGGCAAAAAGTCCGCCGCGCCCCTCCCGCTCGTCGCGCGCCTCGAGACCAAGGATGGCTCCGTCCTCGCCGAGACATCCTTCACCCTCGCCGCGGATTCATGGGATCGCCTGACCGCGACCTTCTCCCCTTCCGCCTCCGCCGACGACGCCCGGCTGGTCCTTGTCGCCCGCGAGCGCGGCGGC
>CAMLNJ010000202.1 GCA_946481225.1 uncultured Verrucomicrobiota bacterium
AAGCAGGGCGAGCCGCTGATGATGATCCACTACAACGACGAGGCGAAGCTCGAGCAGGCGCTCAACTACTTCAAGGACGCCTACCGTCTCGCCCCGAAGCGCCCGACGCCTCCGCCTCTTGTGGTCGAGCGCGTCGCCTAAGGGCGGCGAATGCCCGCGGTGGCGAGTGCCGCAACAAACGTTTTCAAAACGAAGCCCCGTCCTTGAGAGGACGGGGCTTTTTTGTGGTATGCCGAGCACGTCATCCAGTCAGCGAAGTGAAAGTCTGCGTCCCAGCCTGACCGAGGCGAAGGTCCAGGGAAGTTGCGCGCGTGAATTGTCAAAAATAATTAACGAACTCGGGTTAGCCGCGCCCGTTGGGGTTGGGTGGGGGGCCCAAGCCCCCGTAACTTATTCGTTAGGGGTTCTGGGCCCGCGAAGGGGGAGACGGGCGGCCGCCCGTCTCCCCCCGCCCGAGGTGAGGTCGAGCCCGTGTATGGGTTTTTTAAGCCCGTGTGTAGCAGGACCGACCGCGGGCGAGCTGGCAGCAACTCGAACCGTTGAATGCGCCAATCTGGAGCGCGACTTACTAGCCGGAGCCACTGCCATGCAAAACGAAAGCCAAGTCCGATATATCGGCGTCGACGTCTGCAAACAAAGCCTGGACCTCGATCTGCCTTCGCCCGACGAGCATATCCCCAACACACCGGAGGCGATCGCCGGCCTGCTCGCGCGCCTGCCCGGCGATGCGCATCTGGTGTGCGAATCCACTGGCGGCTACGAGAACGCGCTGGTGAGCGCGGCGCTGGCCGCAGGGGTGCCGATCAGCGCGGTCCCGCCGCAGCGCGTGCGCCACCTCGCCCTCAGCCAAGGGCGGCTGGCCAAGACCGACAAGATCGACGCGCTCCTGCTCAGCGACTACGGGCGCACGCGGCGGCCTCGGCCGCTAAGCCCGCCCAACCCGCAACGCGCGCGTTTGCGCGAGCTGTTGGGCGCCCGTGCCCAGCTCCTGGAGCTGAAGACGCTGGAAGCGAGCTGGGCGGAGCACTCCCCGGCCGATGCACTCCTGTGGCGTCAGGCTCCGGCCCGAGCGAAGCTTTTGGACAAGCAGCTGGCGGAGCTGGAGGCGCAGATCCGAGATCTCACGAAAACCGGCGAGATACGCCCGGCGATGGAGCGCTTGCAGCAGGTGCAGGGCGTGGGCGAGGTGACCGCGTGGACGGTGTGGGCGGAAATGCCGGAGCTGGGACGGTTGGAAGAAGGCCAGGCCGCCGGCCTGGCCGGGCTGGCCCCGCACCCCCGCACCCCCGCGACAGCGGCCGGCAAAAGGGCAAGCGCTTCATCCAACAAGGCCGGCCCCAAGTGCGCCGCGTCCTCTACATGGCCGCCATCACCGCCGCCCGCTGCAACCCGGTCCTGCGCCCCTTCTACATGCGCCTTCGCGCGCGCGGAAAGCCCGCCAAGGTCGCGATCGTCGCCGTCGCTCGCCGCCTCATCGAGCTGCTCAACCTCCTCCTGAAAAAAACAAACTTTTGCCTAGGCAGCCGACACCGTTGCTACAATACAAGCGGGCCCGACGGAGGCGTATTCGGAATTTAACCACGGAGGGCGTCCATGTGCCCTCTGCGTTCTTTGCGGCCAATAGGCTTATCCGGTCTCGGGGTTTTAATCCGTGTGAATCCGTGAAATCCGTGGTGAGGGCATGCGGCGCGACTTCGGCACGTTGCAGGCCTGGCCGGTGGCCTGGCTGCCCGACCAGCGGCCGGGCTTACAGGGCCGGGCGTCAGGGGGCTTTTGCGATGTGCAGGCGGAGGAAGTGGCGCGGGCCGGTGCGGGCTACGCTGGCGATGGTCGTGCCGTCGCCGGCCGGACTGCCTTGCGTCACTCCGGTCGTGGTCCAGGCGCCGCTCGCGAGATCGGTCGTGGTTTGCACGGTGTAGATCACGTCGCCGCGGACGCGGCGATAGGTGAGCGTGAGGTTGCCGCCGGAGACGCCGACGACGGGCAGGCCCGACGTGCTCGCGACCAAGGGGTCGAGGTCGAGGGCGTATTCGAGGAGGTTCGCGATGCCGTCGCCGTCGGGGTCGGAGGCCGGGCCGTAGTTGGCGTAGTGCGAGCCGCCGTAGCGGGCGGTTTCCCAGGCGTCGGGCAAGCCGTCGGCGTCCTCGTCGTCGGTGGCGGCGGTGGTGCCGTTCATCGCGAAGTTGAAGGTGAGCGCGCCGGCGGTGGGGTTGCGAACGGTGAGGTAGAAGGTGCGGGCGGGAAGCCAGGGCCAGGAGTTTTCGAAGAGCGGCCGGTTGAGGTCCCAGCCGATGTTGGCGAGGTATTGGAGGTGGGCCTCGACGATGCCGACACGGGCGAGGTCCACGGGCGCGCCTTCTTCGAGGAACCAGTCGAGCGCGCCGGTGGCGGAGGCGGAGCTGCGCCAGCGCCAGGCGTCGGCGGGAATGGCGACGCGGTAGGTGAGCGCGGCGCCGGCGCCAATGGAGACGTTGGTCAACTGGCCGCCGTAGAAGGCGAGATCGGCGGGCAGGGGGGCGGCGCCGGAGGCGGCGGAGCTGATGCTGAAGCTGGCGTCGGTGTTGGCGCGGAAGCCGATGTAGTAGGCGTGGCCGGGGCGCAGGGTGGCGACGGGCAGGGCGTGGGCTCCGGTGTCGGGATCGGCGGCGTAGGGGCCCTGGTTCTTGTTGTCGGTGCGCCAGTCGCGGGCGTAGTCGATGGAGGAGGCGTAGGTGTCGAAGCCGGGAGGGAGGGTGTCGCGGACGACCATGTCCACGTCGCCCTGCTGCTGGCTGTAGGTGATCTGCCAGCCGGTGGGCGTGGAGGCGGCGACGTCGACGCGGTAGTAGCGCCAGTCGCGGGCGGCGAGGAGTTGGCCGGTGAAGGAGCCGCCGTTGAGCGCGAGGGTCTGGACCTTGCCGCCGGCGAGGGCGTTGCCGTGGCTCAGGCGCAGGCGGTAGCGGGCGTTGGTGCCGCCGGAGGCTTTGACCGCGACATACCACACGCCGCTGTCGAGGGCGAGGGAGGTGCGGCTGGTGGTGGGGACGAAGGCGGCGTATTCGGTGCCGGTGCCGTCGAGGCGGTGGCGCGCCTGGGTGAGGCCGGAGTCGTCGGAGGGGATGGTTTGCGGGCGGACGAGGAGGTCGGGGTTGCCGTTGATGGCGATGAGCTCGACGTGGAGGAGGCCGGCGTTGGAGGCGGGGACGTTGAAGGCGTAGTAGTGGTAGTCGCCCTGGGCGAGGTCGAGGCCCTGGTCGGTGACGGTGCCGAGCTCGGGGTCGGGCAGGGCGGTGCCGTCGGCGCGGACGCCGGTGTCGGCGAAGGGCGAGCCGGCGGGGCTGGAGAGGCCGGGCGTGGTGACGGGCTGGCCGAGGGCGGGCATGCTCCAGGCGGCGCGCTGGAGGGTGGCGACGGTGTTGGTCAACGTGAAGGTGCAGACGCCGCCCCCCTGGATCTCGACATACCAGGTGCCGGGCGTGAGGAGGGGCGGGGCGACGACGGCGGTGGCGGTGCCGGTCTTGGACACCTGGTCGTAGTCGTAGGCCGAGGCGGGGTAGCCTTTCCGGATCCACCAGGTGGCGGTGCCGGAGGAGAGGGCGAGGCGGGGCGTCCAGGCGAGGATGGGCTGGCCGGCGAGCGTAGCGGGAACGTCGATACGGTAGGTGGCGCGCTGGCCGTCGCCGAGGGAGGCGGTGACGGCGTGGGAGAGGCCGTTGCCGTTGAGGCTGGAGGAGACGTTGAGCGGGGCGGGGAGGTTTTCCCGGAGGCGCAGCGAGTAGGTGGCGTCGGGGAAGCCGGAGCCGGGGCCGGCGCGGACCGAGAAGTAATACGTGCCGGCGACGGGGTTGGGCACGGTGAGGAATCCGGTCGAGAAGAACGAGGTCGCGCCGTAGCCGGTGGCGTCGATGCCGTAGGTGCCGGCGGAGGTGTTCATCGGGAGGCGGCCGGCGAGGGTGGCGAGGGCGAGGCCGGGGAAGCCGACGCGGTCGCCGAGCTCGATCTCGAGGCTGGCGAGGCCGGCCGGGAGGGTGAAGCGGTAGAACGCGATCTGGCCGGCCTCGAGGGCGTCGGAGCGGGTGAGCGCGGAAAGGCCGCCGGCGGGCACGAGGCCTAGATCGAGGACGGGCGGGGCGCCGACGCTGGTGAGGGTGAAGGCGGCGTCGCCGGTGCCGAGGCGGCTTTCGAGGCCGACGTTGTCGGCGCCTTGCGAGACGACGGAGAGGTAGTAGTCGCCGGCGGGGATGGTGGCGACGGGGCCGGAGCCGTTGTCCTGGTAGGTGGGCAGGAGGGTGTAGTGCTCGTTGCCGGTCTTGCGCATGAGCACGCCGGTCTCGAAGAGGTGTTGGCCGCCGCTGTAGCCGCCTTCGTAACCGGAGAGCGAGGGCAGGCTCAGGTGGCGGACGGCGAGGGCGACATCGCCGGTGGTGGTGGAGAGGCGGAGTTGCCAGCCGGGCTGGCCGGCGGGGACGGTGATCTTGAACCAGGCGGACTCGCGCGGGGCGAGGGCGGAGACCGTGGCGGAGTTGCCCGCGCCGGAGAAGGCGAGGGTCTGGGCGACGGGGCCGGTGACGCCGGTGGCGCCGGGGGCCCAGATGCCGCGGCTGACGAGGGTGTAGCCCAGGGTGTTTTCCTCGGGAGCGGCCTGGTTCACGCCGATGTAGTAGGTGCCGGGCTGGAGGGGGCGGCCGAAGGGCATGACGAGGAACTGGCCGGCGCGGTCGGTGGCGTCGGCGTCGACGGGGTAACCGGTGAGGTCGTTTTCGCCGGCCCACTGGAAGCCGGTGGGCCAGGCGTCGGCGGCGGCGGGGCTGGGCGTGGTGCTGGCGCCGATGGGCCAGACCCAGCCGCCCGTGCTGGCGAGGGTGGCGGGGAGCAGGTCGCGGCGCACGACGATGCGCGGGTGGCCGCCGGTGATGTTTTCCAAGCGCAGGTCCCAGCCGAGGAGGCCGGGGGCGGTGGCGAGGTCGGGCACCTCGACTTGGAAGTAGCGCCAGGTGTTGGGCTGCTGGTCGGCGACGGTGGAACTGCCGCCGTCGAAGGCGAGCGCGGTGAGGGCGGGGCCGGGGGCCTCGACGCGGAGCGAGTAGGAGGCGTCGGCGTAACGGGAGGGATAGGTGCCGGTTTCCGGGTCGTAGGTCTGGCCGTAGCCGGCGCGGACGGAGAGGTAGTAGACGCCGGCGGCGGGGTTGGGGACGGTGACGAGGCCGGTGGAAGAGGTGGCGGTGCCGCCGAGGCCGCTGGCGTCGAGGCCGAGGTAGCCGGTGCTGGTGTTGGTGGGGAGCTGGCCGGCGGTGTTGGCGAGGGCGAGCCAGGGATGGCCGACGCGGTCGGAGAGCTCGGCTTCGAGGGTGATGAGTCCGGCCGGGGCGGTGAAGCGGTAGAAGGCGATCTGGGCGCCTTCGAGGGTGTCGGCGGTGCGGGTGAGGGCGGGGCCGCCGAGGGTGAGCGAGCCGAGGTCGATGACGGGCGCGGCGCCGAGGCTGGTCAGCGTGAAGGCGGCGGGGCCGGAGCCGAGGCGGTTGTCGATGCCGACGTTGGCGCCGCCTTGGGAGACGACGGAGACGAGGTAGTCGCCGGCGGGGATGGTGGAGACAGGGCCGGAGCCGTTGTCCTGATAGGTGGGGAGGAGCGTGTAATGCTCGTCGCCGGTCTTGCGCATGAGCACGCCGGTTTCGAGGTAGTGGTGGCCTCCGCCGTAGCCGCCTTCGGAGCTGGCGAGGGAGGCGAGGCCGAGGTGGCGGACGGCGAGGGCGAGGTCGCCGGTGGTGGCGGTGAGCTTGAGTTGCCAGCTCGGTTGGCCGGCGGGAACGGTGACGCGGAAGTAGGCGGTCTCGCGCGGGGCGAGGCTGGCGACGGTGGCGGTGTTGCCCGCGCCGGAGAAGGCGAGGGATTGGGCGACGAGGCCGGAGACGCCGGTGGTGCCGGGGGCCCAGATGCCGCGGCTGCGAAGGGTGTAGCCTTCGCCGGCGCTGGGGTAGCCGGGGGCGTCGGCGACGCCGACGTAGTAGGTGCCGGGCTGGAGCGGGCGGCCCATGGGCATGAGGAGGTGGTGGCCGTAGCGGTCGGTGCCGTCGGCGTCGGTTTGATAGCCGGTGAGGTCGGTGT